>DASXRA010000518.1:0-3693 GCA_036506855.1 Jatrophihabitantaceae bacterium | reverse complement strand
GCCGGGTTCGAGTTGACGTTGACGACGGCTGACAACGACGTGATCGCGTCGATCGTCGCTTCGACGACAGACGCAGCCGCGCCGCATGCCTGCGGGTCGAGCGGCGACGCCGTGAATCGGATGCGCGACTTGCCGATCCGCCTCGGCCGGACGACGTTGAGCGCGTGGCCGAGCAGGGCGACTGCTGCTTCCGCCGCCGACACCGGTGCCGTGTCGCCGTCGTAGGCGTGCGCCAGCCGCTGTCGCAGCGGAATGTATTGCTGTACCGCACGGCTGCGATACAGGTGCCATCGGCTTGACGTGAACGACCAGCGCCGCGTCCACTCGCCAGCGGCAACGAGCTCAGCAGCGACCTCGGCGGCGCGCAGTCCACCTCGGGCAATCCATTGCGGCTCACTGCTTCCGGCGTCGACCAGCTCACCGACAGCCATGTCCAGGTACCCGATCCCGGTCGACTCAGTGTCGATCTCCAGCGACTCGCCGGCGTCGCTGATGCGTCCGGTCAGCCAGAGATCGGCGAGGACCGCGCCGCGAACGCCGATGTCCCACAACTGGGTCGTGTCGAGTGTGCCCGAGTGGTCGATGCCGACCCGAAGTAGCCACGGTGCGACGGCGTGCACCGGCGACTCGGCTGAGACGTCGTCGCTCATTGGCCCCGCTCTCCTCGATGCGTCGCTGATCGTAAGGGGGCAACCTCGTGGCGGCGGCGGTCCTGGCAGGACAGAACGCTGATGACAGGTAAGCTCAGGATGTGGCGCGCGGCGACGGCAGGCTCACCCACGATCTCCTCCCCGACGACAAACGACCGCAGGATGCGTGCGGCGTATTCGGCGTGTGGGCAACCGGCGAGGAGGTAGCCAAACTCGCCTACTTCGCGTTGTACGCGTTGCAGCACCGTGGCCAGGAGGCCGCCGGCATCGCGGTGAGCGACGGCGCGTCCGTCCTCGTCTACAAAGACCTCGGCCTGGTCTCGCAGGTGTTCGACGAGGCCACGCTGAACACCCTGCAGGGCCACATCGCGGTCGGCCACACGCGTTACTCGACGACCGGCTCGACGACCTGGGAGAACGCCCAGCCGTCGTTCCGTACGACCAGCGCCGGTACCGGCCTGGCACTCGGGCACAACGGCAACCTGGTCAACACCGCCGAGCTGGCAGCGGCGGCGGCCGGGCTCACCGGTGGGCTCGGATCGACGAGCGACTCCGATCTGATCACTGCGCTGCTGGCAGCACGGCCGGACGTGTCGGTCGAGCAGGCCGCCCTCGAGGTGCTGCCCACGTTGCGCGGTGCGTTCTCGCTGGTCTTCATGGACGAGCACACGCTCTACGCCGCCCGCGACGCCCAGGGCGTCCGACCGCTGGTGCTCGGCCGGCTCGACCGCGGCTGGGTCGTCACGTCCGAGACGGCGGCCCTCGACATCGTCGGCGCGTCGTTCGTCCGCGAGATCGAGCCGGGCGAGGTCATCGCCATCGACGAGGACGGCCTGCGCTCGGCACACTTCGCCGTGGCAGAGCCGAAGGGCTGCCTGTTCGAGTTCGTCTACCTGGCGCGTCCGGACACAACGATCTCCGGACGCAGCGTGCACTCGACCCGCGTGGCCGTCGGGCGCCGGCTGGCTCGCGAGCATCCCGTCGAGGCCGACCTGGTCATCCCGACGCCCGAGTCCGGCACGCCCGGCGCGATCGGCTACGCCGAGGAGTCCGGCATCCCGTACGGCGTCGGCCTGGTCAAGAACGCCTATGTCGGACGCACGTTCATCCAGCCGTCGCAGACGATCCGCCAGCTCGGCATTCGGCTCAAGCTCAACCCGCTCCGGGACGTCATCCGGGGCAAGCGGCTGATCGTGGTCGACGACTCGATCGTGCGCGGCAACACCCAGCGCGCGCTCGTCCGGATGCTGCGCGAGGCCGGCGCGCTCGAGGTGCACGTCCGGATCACGTCGCCGCCGGTGAAGTGGCCGTGCTTCTACGGCATCGACTTCGCCTCGCGCGCCGAGCTGATCGCCAACGGCCTCGACGTCGACGGCGTCCGCGCCTCGCTCGGCGCCGACTCGCTGGGCTACGTCTCGCTGGACGGCCTGATCGCCGCCACCGACCAGCCGCGGACGCGGCTGTGCCGGGCCTGCTTCGACGGCCAGTACCCGATCCCGATACCCGACCTCGTCGGCAAGCACGTGCTCGAAGGCATCGAGCGGTCGGTGAACGGCGTGGTGCTCGACCCGGCGCAGGAGGCCGAAGGCGCGCTCAGCCGCCCTTAGCGCGGCCCTTCGATCCGCGCCGCACCACGTCCTTCGGCGTCGCCAGCAACTCGGGCCGGTCGACGACCAGCAGCATCTTGCGCAGCAGCGCCGACAGTTGCTGCTGCTCGTCGTGGTCGAGAGCGGCCAGGATCCGCGCTTCCTCCGCTCCCTGCTCGTTGCCGGCCGCCTGCCACACGCGGCGTCCCGCCGCCGTCAACTCGACGATCACCTTGCGCCGGTCGTCCGGCGACGGCCGCCGGCGGACGAAGCCACGCCGCTCCAACGTGTCGAGACGCCCGGTAATCGCGGCCGGCGACATGTGCAGCCAGGCGGCGATCTCGGTCGGCGTGGCCAGGTAGTTGGGACCGCATCCGCCGAGCATGTGCAGCGTGTCGTACTCGTGGTCTTCGAGCTCGCGCGCGGCGATCGTGGCGTGCCGCTGCTGCTTGAGGTGCTTGAGCAGCAACTGCATCCGGGTCGTGATGCCCTCGACGAGCGGATCGAGGTCGGGGATCTCCGTGATCCAGTGCTCGATGTGGCGGTCGACCGAATCCTGCTGCATCGAGCCAGTGTGCCAGATCCTTCGCCGCGAGACTTTTCGTTGACGTACCTTTCGGTACCGAAGTAATCTCTCGGGCATGACGCACCCGCTCAGGCTTCGCAACTTCCGGCTGCTGTTCGTCGGCCGGGTGGTGGACGAGCTCGGCGACTCCGTGACTCCCGCCGCGCTGACCCTGGCGATCGTGCAGGCCACGGGCTCGGCGGGTGACCTCGCCGTGGTGCTCGCAAGCACGATGCTGCCGCGGCTGGCCCTGCTGCCGCTCGGCGGCGTGATCGTCGACCGGCTGCAACCGCGACGGGTAGCGCTCGTCGCCGATGTCGTGCGTGGCACCGTCCAGCTGTTCATCGGCCTCGAACTGCTCGCCGGGCACATCCGGCTGGCGCACATCGCCGCCGCGGCGGCAATCGGCGGCGCGGCCTCGGCGTTCGGCCTGCCCGCCACCACACCGCTCGTCGCCGGGACGGTCGAGGGCGACGCGCGCCAGCAGGCGAACTCGCTCATGGGAATCGCCGCCAGCGCCACCCGGCTGACCGGTCCGGCACTTGCCGGACTGCTCATCTTCACCGCAGGCGCCGGCTGGGCGTTCGTCCTGGACGCGGCGACGTTCGCGTTCAGCGCCGTCACGCTGATGCTCGTACACGTGCGGCACGTCGAGGTCCCGCGGCAGTCCATGTGCCGCGACCTTGTCGCCGGTTGGGACGAGGTCCGCGCGCGCACCTGGTACTGGACCACCCTGATCGGGCACGGCACCTGGAACTTCGCCGCCGGTGTGCTGATGACGCTCGGGCCGGTCATTGCCGTCACGCAACTCGGCGGCCGGGGCGTCTGGCTCGCGGCGCTGCAGGCCTCGGCGATCGGCTACCTGATCGGGTCGATCGTCGCCGGACGGACG
>DASXRA010000517.1:0-16802 GCA_036506855.1 Jatrophihabitantaceae bacterium | reverse complement strand
GGCGCGGCGGCTCCGAATCCCTTGATGAACAGGAACGCGATGATCGCCACGCAGATGAAGATGAGTATGGAGATCGCCGAACCAATGCCGAGATTCAGCGCGGTGAACAGGTTGTCGTAGCCGAGGATCGACACCGAGCCGGTGTTGTGACCGCCCGCCGTCAACACGAAGATGTTGTCGAACACGCGGAACGCATCGAGCGTGCGGAAGAGCAGTGCGACCAGGATCGCCGGTTTCATCAGCGGCAGCGTGACACGCCTGAATCGCTGCCATGCGGTCGCGCCGTCGACCTTCGCGGCCTTCTGCAGATCTTCGGGTACCAGAGCCAACCCGGCCATCAGCAGCAGTGCCATGAACGGCGTGGTCTTCCACACCTCGGCCAGGATGATGATGGCGATGGCCTTGGTTGTGTCGGTGAGCGGTGCCCCGTTGCCGAACAACGCGGACAGGTAGCCCGTGTCCGGCGTCCATGCGTACTGCCAGCTGAATGCCGCGACGACGGTGACGATGCCGTACGGGATCAGGATGGACGTGCGCACCGTGCCCCGCCCGAACAGCGTGCGGTGCATGAGCAGGGCGAGCAGCATGCCCAGCACCAACTCGATGATCACCGAGATCACGGTGATGATCGCGGTGATCTTCAACGCTTGCCACCAGTACGGCGAGCTGAGCACCGCGCCGTAGTTGCTGAGGCCGACCCACTTGGCCTGGCTCGGGAAGCGCAGGTCGTACCGCTCCAACGACAGATAGACCGCATAGCCGATTGGGTAAGCCGTCACGGCGATCATCACGATCACCGCCGGCGCACACAGCAACCAGCCGAGCCGGCGTTCGGCCCGAGCCCCCTCGGACAGCTGCGGACGGCCCGCACGTCGTTTCGCAGGCGCCTGCTTGGCGACCGCCGTATCGGTCTCGATGCTCATGGGATCAGCCCCTTCGAGACCAGGGCGTCATCGACCTGGCCGGCGATCTTGTGTTCGGTGCTTTGCGGCTTGATGCCCGTCGGCGGCGAGACGGCGTGCGAGATCACGATCGAGAGGTTCTGGTACGCGGGCGTCTGCGGTCGCACGGTGGCGTTCTGCAGCGCCGTCAGGATGTCCTTCCGGAACGGGTAGTCAGCCTGTAGCGACGGGTCGTCGTAGAGATCGGCGATCGTCGGCGGCAGGCCGCCCTCGGTCGCGTTGATCTTCTGATTGTCGCGATTGCGCAAGCACAACGCTGCTTGGAACGCCAGGTCGGGATGCTTGGAATACTTGCTGATCGCGAGGTCGATGCCGCCGATCGTCACGTGGCTGGGCTCGCCCGCCTTGACCGTCGGGTACTGCGCCCACTTGAAGTTCTTGAACAGTGCGGGCTTGTCCTTCTTCATGGCCGGGTAGACGAACGGGTAGTTGAGCTCGAAGGCCGCCGTGCCCGCCTCCATCGCCAGCCGGTTCTGGTCCTCCATCTGAACCGACAAGGACGGATCCGCGGCAACCGAGTGGGCCAGCTTCTGCATGGTTGTCAGCGCGTCGATCGCCGGCTGTCCCAAGGCCGCTTTCGAGGCGTCCGAGCTGAGGATGCTGCCGCCGGCACTCGCGACCAGCGTGTTGAACCAGACGACGACACCTTCGTATTGCGCGCCCTGGATCTCGATGAGGTGCGGCTTGCCCTGCTTGGCCAACTGAATCGCGTCGTTGATCATCTCGTCCCAGGTGGCCGGCGGGTTCGGGACGAGATCCGAGCGGTACCAGAGCAACTGCGTGTTGCTGTTGTACGGAACCGCGTAGAGCTTGCCCTTCCAGGTGGCGGTCTTCAGCGGAACCTCGAGCGTGCCGTCCGAGGCCTGGGTCTTGTCGTCGCCGGTCCACTCGCGGATCCAGCCCGCCTCGGCGAACTCGGCCTCCCACGTTACGTCCAGCCCGAGGATGTCCATGGCGCTGTCGTGTGCCGCGAGCCGCCGCACCATCTGCTGGCGCTGTCCGTCGGCGCCGGTGGGCAGTTTGTTGTACTTGATGACGTACTTGCCGCCACTCTTCGCGCTGCACGTGTCCGCGGCCTGCTGGATCGCACCGGAGTTGTCGGGGAAGTTGTAGAAGTTGATCGTGACCCTGCCGCCACCCCCGCCTCCGCAGGCGGACAGGACTCCGCTGATAAGGCTGGTGATTACCGCGGCTACTACGGTACGGCGGGCGAATCTCTGCACAGCGCCTCCTTGCCCCGAACCTGTCCGGCGGGCGCAGGTCTACACCCTGCAGCGAACCGGCCGTCCCACGTCGCGATCACCGGTCATGCCGCTACAAAGGCGACACGGTGAACCACGGCATTGGACGCTAGCCGCCCCAAGCGGGCAGCCGCAAGCGTTTGCGGTTTGAGAGCGCGGTCAACCCTTGACGCTGCCGGCGAGCAGGCCGCGAACGAAGTAGCGCTGTAGGGCGAGGAAGACCACGAGCGGGATGATGATCGACAAGAACGCGGCTGCTGGCAGCAACTCCGTGCCACCGCCGGAGGACGAGCTGACCAGGCCCTGGACCTTGACCGTGATCGGGTTGATGTCGGGGTTGCCGCCGCCCATGATCAGACCGACGAACAGGTCGTTCCAGACCCAGAGGAACTGGAAGATCGCGATCGCGGCGATCGCCGGCGTGAGCAGCGGAAGCATGATCTGGCGGTAGATCTGCCCGTGACCGGCGCCGTCGATGCGCGCGGCCTCGACGATGTCGCCAGGCACCTCGGACATGAAGTTGTGCAGCAAGAAGATGATCAGCGGAAGCCCGAAGCACGAGTGTGCGATCCAGATCGCCGCCGCGTGCCCGCCGATGCCGAAGTCGGGAATTACCGTGGTCGAGCCCAGGTGCCAGCCGTTGGTGAACAGGTTCAGCAGCGGGATCACGGCCAGCTGCAGCGGGACGATCTGCAACGCGAAGATGGCGATGAACAACCAGTCGCGGCCCCTGACCTTCGTCCAGATCAGGCCGTACGCGGCCAGAGACGCGACGGTAATCGGGATGATCGTCGCCGGAATGACGATCACGAACGAGTTCACCAGGTACGGGATCAGCGAATGGCTGGTGTCGCCTTCGAGCCCGGTCGTGAGCGACTTGTAGTGGTCGGTCGTGAACGGCCCGGTGAGGCCCTTCCACCAGCCGGTCAGGTTCTGGTTCAGCCGCGGCCGGATCGAGCTGACCAGCAGGCCGACCGTCGGAACGGTCCAGATGATGCCGATGACGACGGCGACCAGCGATGCGACGGGGTTGGTGAGCTTCTTGCGAACCCTGCTGACCTGCTTGTCAGGGAGGACGCCGGTTGCACCGGGCGCCGGTGCGACGGTCACCGAGCTCACGACTACGCCCTCCTCTTCATCTGGACGATCTGATACGCCATGAACGGCAAGACGAGGATGAAGATCGTCAGGGCCAGCGCGGCGCTGTGATTGGCACCGTTGTTGCCCGGCGACGATGTCGCGTACTGGTCGAACATCAGGTTCGCCAGAACGTCGGCCGAGCCCTGGTTCTGGTACATCGTCCGCACGATGTCGAAGACCTTGAGCGTCGCGATGGCCACGATGACGAAGACGGCCGTGAGTGTCGGCCGGATCGCCGGCACCGTCACCCGCCGGAACGCCTGCCAGGCGTTCGCGCCATCGATCTTCGCCGCCTCGGTCAGTTCGGCCGGGACGCCCTTGATCGCCGCGGACAGGATGACCGTCGCGAAGCCGGCCTGGATCCAGATCATCACCACGATGATCAGGAAGGTGTTCGACGGCGTGCTGATCGGGAAGTTCAGCGGTCCGAGACCTACCAGCGAGAGCAACTGGTTGACCAGCCCGAGCTGGCGCTGGTGACCCGGGTTGCCCAGCGGCTGGGCATACATCAGGCTCCAGATGACGCCGGCGCCCACACCTGAGATGCCCGTCGGCAGGAAGACCAGCGCCTTCCAGAACGGTTCGCCGCGAGCCTTGTCGATCGCGACCGCGTAGCCGAGCCCGATGACGGTCGCCGCGATCGGGGCCACCGCGACCCAGATGATCGTGTTGCCCAACGCCTTGCGGGCTTCGTCGGTCTGCCAGATCCACCGGAAGTTGCCCAGTCCGATGAAGTGTCCCGCGTCGTTGCTCAGCGACAGGATCGTCGTGCGGACAACCGGAACCACGAGGCCGATCGCCAGCATGATCAGCGCCGGGAGCAGGAACAGGAACGCCTGAATTCGCTCGCGGCCACGCTTCGGAGCATTGTCGATCAGCAGCAGGAGCACGCCGATCACAGCGAGGAAAACAGCGACGGCAACGACCGCGCCGAAGAGCTTCGAACCCGCGCCCATGACACCCCTCGTGCATTACACATCGGATGGCCGGGGAGTCACGATAGACCCTCCGGCCATCCGATGGCGCTTTAACTGATCGGGACTACTTAGGCCAGGACTTTTCGATGTTATTCAGCGTGGCCTGATCGCTCTGTCCGGTAATCCACTGGGTCATCTGCTTCCAGAACGACCCGGCACCAACCGAACTCGGCATCAGGTCAGAGGCATCGAACCGGAACACCGTCTTGGGATCGGTCAGCAACTGGAACGACAGCTTGTCGATGTCGCTGCCCAGGTTGTCGGGGTTCAGGCCCTTGTTCGCACTGAGCCAGCCACCGCCGCTGCCCTTGGTCACCAGAGCCCGGCTGTTTGCCCAGTCCGCCGTCGCGAGGTACTCCTGCACCGCTTGCACCTCGGGACGATCCGCGAACGCGCCGACGAACTCGCCGCCACCCTCGACCGGATGTGGGAACTGAGTGTTGACCGGCGGCTCGTAGAACGCGAAGACATCGCCGTCCGGGCCGACCGTAGTTCCCTTGTCCCAGTTCGCCGCGTAGAACGACGCCTGGGCGTGCAGGTAGCAGTCACCGGTTTCGATCGGCAGGCCGCCCTTCTGGAACGCGGTCGTGGCGATCGACTTCACGTCACCGATGCCGCCATTGACATACTTCGGGTTCTTCAGGATTTGGCCGACCTTGGCGAGCACGTCGGCGACCTGCGGGTCGTTGAACGGGATCTCGTGCGTCGCCCACTTGTCGTAGACGTCAGGCCCGTGCATGCGCAGCATGAGCTCTTCCATCCAGTCGGTCAGCGGCCACCCGGTCGCGTCGCCCGACTCGGCACCGGCACACCACGGCTTGCCGCCGTCGGCCACGATCTTGTCGGACAGCGCGATCAACTCGTCCCACGTCGTGGGCACGGTGTAGCCCTTGTCCTTGAACGCCTTCGGCGAGTACCAGATGAACGACTTGGCATTCGCTCCCATCGGCGCCGCGTAGAACGTGCCGTTGACGGTGCCGTACTTGATCCAGTCCGGCGACCAGTTCGCGGTCGCTTCGGTCTTCGTCGCGGCCGATGCCGGCTTCAGCTTGCCCGTCGTCGCGAAGTTGGCGAGCAGACCCGGCTGCGGGATGATCGCGATGTCGGGTGCATTGCCGCCGTCGACCTTGATCTTGAGCTGGGCCTCGAACGCCTTGTCAGCCTGGTAGTTGATCGTGATTCCGGTGCACTTCTCGAACGTCTTCCAGGAATCGCGCAGGTGCTGGCCTTCAGGATCGGTGATCGACGCATACATCGTCACCTTCTTGCCGCTGTGGCCCGACCACTTCGAGAACGAGGCACATTCGGCGCTGGCGCCGCTGGACTGTCCGCCGCCTCCTCCGGTCTTCTTGCTGCTACTACATGCCGCAATCACGGCGACGAGTGCGATGCCCGCCGATCCGAGTTCGGCGACCCTCTTCCAATGCATCGACAACTACCCCCTTGACAGGTGGTTCCCTGAGAGCGCTTTCGCTAGTGGGTGCACCATGGCACGCCGCGTCAGGGAGGCGGAACGCGCCAGGCAGAGGCGATGCCCAACCGTTACCAAGCGATCTCGGCAACATGTCGCGAAGGTGACTGCTCAACTTCTTTGCGTCGGACGGTACGCGGCATTCACACCACGCGAGGTTCGGCAATACGCTTATATGTGGCGGTGCGTCGATGCGCGCGTGCAGGAGCGTCACGACAAACTTGGCTATGCGCGGCGATTGCCGCAGCCGTCACTCCATGCCAGGCGTGGTCTTCGCGATCTGCATCAGGAACTCGATGTTGGTCCGCGTCTTCTTCAGACGGTCCAGCAGTAGGTCGATCGCCTGCTGTGAATCGAGAGCATGCAGCACCCGGCGCAGCTTGACGGTCACCGCGAGCTCGTCCGGCGAGAGCAGCAGCTCCTCCTTGCGGGTGCTGGACGGGGCGACGTCGATGGCCGGGAAGACGCGCTTGTCGGCGATCTCGCGCTTGAGCCGGAGCTCGGCGTTACCGGTGCCCTTGAACTCCTCGTAGATCACCGTGTCGCCGGCGGAGCCGGTCTCGACGAGTGCGGTGGCGAGGATGGTCAGCGAGCCGCCGTTCTCGATGTTGCGGGCCGCGCCGAGGAAGCGCTTGGGCGGGTACAGCGCGGTCGAGTCGACGCCGCCGGACAGGATGCGCCCGCTGGCGGGAGCCGCCAGGTTGTAGGCGCGGCCGAGGCGGGTGATCGAGTCGAGCAACACGACGACGTCGTGGCCCATCTCGACCAGGCGCTTGGCGCGCTCGGTGGCCAGCTCGGCCACCATGGTGTGGTCCTGCGGGCGCCGGTCGAACGTCGACGCGATGACCTCGCCCTTGACCGAGCGCTGCATGTCGGTGACCTCTTCAGGCCGCTCGTCGACGAGCACGACCATGAGGTGAACCTCGGGGTTGTTCGTCGCGATCGCGTTGGCGATGGCCTGCAGCACCATCGTCTTGCCGGCCTTGGGCGGCGACACGATCAGCGCGCGCTGGCCCTTGCCGATCGGCATGACCAGGTCGATCACGCGGGTGGTGAGGATGTGCGGCTCGGTCTCCAGACGCAGCCGCTCCTGCGGGTAAAGCGGGGTGAGCTTGTTGAAGTCGACGCGGTTCTTCGACTCGTCCGGGTCGCGTCCGTTCACCGTGTCGAGGCGAACCAGCGGGTTGAACTTCTCCCGCCGCTCCCCCTCGCGGGGCTGGCGGATCGTGCCGGTGACCGCATCGCCGCGGCGCAGTCCGAAGCGCCGCACGAACGAGTTCGCCACGTAGACGTCGTCCGAGCCGGCGAAGTAGCCGCCCGTCCGGATGAACCAGGTGTTCTTGTCCTCGACGGCGTCCAGGATGCCGGCGACGGGCAGCAAGACGTCGTCCTCGGACACCGTCGGCTCGGCGTCGCCGCCGCCACCGCCACCGGGACCGCCGGGCGCGCGGTCGCGAGTACGTCCACGGCGATCGCGGTAGCGCCGGCCGCGGCGCCGGCTGCCGTCGAACTCGTCGTCACGGTCGTTCTGCCGATTCTGGTCGTTCTGCCGGTCGTTCTGGCGGCTCTGGCTCTGGTCGTTCTGGCGACCCTGATCGTTCTGGCGACCCTGATCGTTCTGCCGACCCTGATCGTTCTGCCGGCCCTGGCCGCCCTGGTTCTGGCCGCGCGGCTCACCCTGCCGGCTCTGCTGGCCTTGGGGGCGCGAGTCGCCGGATGCGGCAGCGGCCGGCTGGCTCTGCGCCGGCGCGTCGCTCGGCTCGTCGGCGGCCGTCGCGGTCTCGGCGACCGGGCTGCCTGCGGGGCGGCTGGCGGCACGACGCTCGCGCCGCTGTCCGGACGGCTGATCGGCCGCGCTCGCTGCGGGCTGCGCAGACGCGCTGGACGTTCCGCCGCGGGCGCTCTGAATGGCTGCGACGAGGTCGCTCTTGCGCACCTTGGTGGTGGCGATGCCGAGGCTGCTCGCGAGCTCCTGCAATTCCGGCAGGAGCATCGACGACAGCGAGTCGCCGCGGCGCTTGGACGGCCGGGCTGCGCCGCCGTTTTGGGTGGAGTCGACGCCCGAATCACTGGGCGGCGTCGGTTCGACCTGTCTTGCGGTCTGGCCGGGTAGGTCGCTATCAGTGAGCAGCGTCTGCTCCGAAGTGTCTGTCACGGTTTGTCGGATCCTTCCGATGGTGACCAGCACGCGCTGGGTAGCGCGGGGCCTGCCATGACCCGACCATGGTCCGGTCGGGTCGTCCCGGGCGTCTTGGCGCCCGGGAAGTACTTGATTGGTCGGTCTTTCGGCGCGCTAGGCGCGCGGGACGACGCAGGTGAACTTCGATCCAAGATCTCAATTAACGGCGATAGGCCGATCGCCGTTGACTTGAGGACGGCGAAGTCGCTGCGTCGCGACTGACGGTGTTGAGCCTAGACGCTCATACCAACGTGGGCAACACGGCGGGACAACTCGTTTATTCCGTGTCGTCGGACTGCCCGATCGGGCGACGCGGCCTCAGCGGACGATATGGGCGCCGATCGCGTCGACGGTCAGCAGCTCCGCCTCCCAGCCGGATGGCTTGTGCGCCAGCGCGCTCTTCGCCTCGACGTCGTGCCTGGCCAGCACCAGGACCCCGGGCCCGGCTCCGGAGATCACGGCGGGCAGGCCGTCCGCCCGCAAGCGAGCCAGCAGCTCGGCGCTCTCCGGCACGGAACCGGCCCGGTACGGCTGGTGCAGCCGATCATCCGTGGCGTCCAGGAGGGCACCGGGATGACCGGTAAGCGCGGCGACCAGCAGCGCGGAGCGCGACGCGTTGAACGTCGCATCGGCGTGCTTAACGGTCTTCGGCAGCAGGTTTCGAGCCTGCTCGGTCGACGTCGCGCCCGGTGGGACGAACACCACCGGTTGCACCGACGGGTCGCACTCCAACCGGACGGCACTCGCGCGGTCGCCTTCGGTCCACGCGACGGTCAGCCCGCCCAGCAGGCAGGCCGCGACGTTGTCGGGGTGGCCCTCGAGCTCGGCCGCCAGCGCGAGCACGTCGTCGTCGGGAACGGCTTCGTCGCCCGCGACGACGAGCGCACGCGCGAGCAAGACGCCTGCGACGATGGCCGCGGCCGACGAGCCGAGCCCGCGGCCTTGCGGGATTCGGTTCGCGCAAACCAGCTCCAGGCCGCGTGGCTGGCCGCCGAGCCGCTCGAACACGGCCTGCATCGTGCGCACGATCAGGTGCGTGCCGTCGCGAGGAAGGTCGTCGGCACCCTCGCCGGCGACGTCGACCACCAGGCCGTCCTCGCCGACGCGCGCCACGGCGTCGTCGTAGCGCGAGAGCGCCAGCCCGAGCGCGTCGAAGCCCGGGCCGAGATTCGCACACGTCGCCGGGACGCGGACGTGAATCGCTCCGGCTCGAAACGCGGGGCGCGCCATGTCAGGCCAGCCCCAGATGCGCGGCCGCGGCGCGGCCGTCGACCGGGACGGTGATCGGCTTGGGCGCGCCCGAGATCGCCCAGTCCGGATCCTTGAGCCCGTTGCCGGTGAGCGTGCAGACAACCGTGGAGCCTGCGGGAATCCGGCCGTCGGCCGCGGTCATCAGCAGCCCGGCGACGCTGGCGGCGGACGCAGGTTCGACGAAGACGGCCTCGGTGCGGGCGAGCAACCGGTACGCCTCGAGAATCTGCTTGTCGGTGACCGCGTCGATCAGCCCACCTGACTCGTCGCGTGCCTGCTCGGCCAGCAACCAGGACGCGGGGTTGCCGATGCGGATGGCCGTCGCGATCGTCATCGGAGCCAGCACGGGCGCCCCGAGGACGATCGGCGCGGCCCCCGCCGCCTGGAAGCCGAACATCCGTGGCGTGTTGTCGACGACGCTGTCGTGCGCATATTCGCGGTATCCCTTCCAATAGGCGCTGATGTTGCCGGCGTTGCCGACAGGTATGCAGTGCACGTCAGGCGCCCGCCCCAGCACGTCGCACACCTCGAACGCCGCCGTCTTCTGCCCCTCGATCCGGTCCGGGTTCACCGAGTTGACGAGCGCGACCGGGTAGTCGACGGCCAGCTTGCGGGCAAGTTCGAGGCAGTCGTCGAAGTTGCCGTCGACCTGCAGCAGCTTCGCACCGTGGACGAGCGCCTGCGCCATCTTGCCCAATGCGATCTTGCCCTGTGGAACGAGGACCGCGCACGTCATGCCGGCGCGAACGGCGTATGCGGCGGCGCTCGCCGACGTGTTGCCCGTCGACGCGCAGATGACCGCCTTGGCTCCCGACTCGACTGCCTTGGAGATCGCCAGCGTCATGCCGCGGTCCTTGAACGAGCCTGTCGGGTTGGTGCCTTCGACCTTGAGCGAGACGGTGCAGCCCGTCCGGCGCGAAAGCTCGGGCGCGGGCACGAGCGGGGTGCCGCCCTCGTAGAGCGTGATGACGGGCGTGGCGTCGCTGACCGGCAGGCGCGACCGGAACGCCTCGATCACTCCCGGCCAGTACCGCGTCGCCGTCACGTCAGTCGCCCGGTGTGCCTTCGACGCGCATGACGCTGGCGGCGCGGCGGATCGTGTGCATGCCGGTCAGCCGATCGACGGTCTTGGCGAGCGCCGCGTCGGACGCGCTGTGCGTGACGAGCACCAATGTCGCGGCGTCGCCCCGGCCTTCCTGACGGACGGTCTGGATGCTGACGTCCTGCTCCGCGAACGCTCCTGCCACGCTCGCCAGCACGCCCGGGCGGTCCGCAACGTCCAGTGCGACGTGGTAGCGCGTGATGACCTCGCCCATGGGCAGGATCGGCAGGTCGGCGTACGCGCTCTCGCCCGCCCCGCGGCTGCCGCTGACTTTGTTGCGGGCCACCGCGACCAGATCGCCGAGTACCGCACTGGCGGTGGGCGCCCCGCCCGCGCCGCGTCCGTAGAACATCAGTGACCCGGCGGCGTCGGCCTCGACGAAGACGGCGTTGAACGCGTCGCCCACCCCGGCCAGCGGATGGGTGCGCGGGATCATGGCCGGATGCACGCGTACCGACACGGCGGGCTCGCCGTCGGCGCTCGCGGTGCGCTCGCAGATCGCGAGCAGCTTGACGGTGCAGCCCATCGCCTTGGCGCTCGCCATGTCGGCGGCTGTCACGGCGCCGATGCCTTCGCGGTGGACGTCGGCCGCCGTGACCCGCGTGTGGAACGCCAGCCCGGCGAGGATCGCGGCCTTGGCCGCGGCGTCGAATCCGTCGACGTCTGAGGTCGGGTCGGCCTCGGCGTAGCCCAGCACGGTGGCTTCGGCGAGCGCCTCCTCAAATCCGGCGCCGGTCGCGTCCATGCGCGACAGGATGAAGTTCGTGGTGCCGTTGACGATTCCGATGACGCGGTTGATGCGGTCGCCGGCCAGCGACTCGCGTAGCGGGCGGAGCAGCGGGATGGCTCCGGCGACGGCGGCCTCGTAGTACAGGTCGACGCCTGCGCGGGCGGCGGCGTCGTGCAGCGTCGCACCGTCGTCGGCGAGCAGCGCCTTGTTGGCGCTGACGACGCTCTTGCCGCGTTGCAGGGCACTCAGCAACAGCGAGCGTGCCGGCTCGATGCCGCCGATGACTTCGACGACGAGGTCGACGTCGTCGCGCGCGACGAGCGCCTCGGCGTCGGTGGTCAGCAGCTCGGCGGGGACGTCAGGGTGCCGCTGCGGCCGGCGCACCGCCACACCTGCCAGCTCGAGGGGCACGCCGACCCGGGCTGCGAGGTCGTCGGCGTGCTCGCGCAGCAGCCGCGTGACTTCGGACCCGACCACCCCGCAGCCGAGCAGCGCGACCTTGAGCGCGTCACTCATGCCCGCCACCCGGTGTCGAGGCTGAGCAGGTCGGCTTCGGTTTCGCGGCGGACGAGCTCTGCCGAGACGCCGTCACGTACCCCGACGACGGGCGGGCGCCGGACGTGGTTGTAGTTGCTCGCCATGCTCCGGCAGTACGCCCCGGTGGCGGCCACCGCGAGCAGATCACCGGGCGCAGTGTCGGACGGCAGCCAGGTGTCGCGAACAACTATGTCGCCGCTCTCGCAGTGCCGGCCGACCACCCGGGCCAGCTTGGCGGGTGCGTCCGAGGCCCGATTCGCCAGCGCGCACGTGTAGTCCGCGTCGTAGAGCGCAGTGCGGATGTTGTCGCTCATCCCGCCGTCGACTGACACGTAGCAGCGCGTCAGGTTGCCGTCGAGCACGACGTCCTTGACGGTTCCGACGTCGTAGACGGTGATCGCGGACGGACCGACGATCGCCCGGCCAGGTTCCATCGACAGGCGTGGCACCGCGAGGCCGGCCGCCCGGCACTCGCGCTCGACGATCGCGGTGAGCCGTTGCGCGATCTCCTTGGGCGTCTCGGGATCATCGCCGGGCAGGTACGCGACGCCGAGCCCGCCGCCGAGGTTGATCTCTGCGATCTCGACGCCATAGCGGTCGCGGATCGTCGCGGCCAGCTCGACGACGCGATGCGCCGAGACGTCGAAGCCCGCTGTGTCGAAGATCTGCGAGCCGATGTGGGAGTGCAGGCCCACGAGGTCGAGCGATTCTGCTTCGAGGACGGCCGCCACGGCCTGCTCGGCCTGGCCCCCGGACAGCGAGAACCCGAACTTCTGGTCCTCGTGCGCAGTCGCGATGAACTCGTGTGTGTGTGCCTCGACGCCGACCGTCACTCGGACGAGCACCCGCTGGCGTACTCCGACCTCGGCGGCAACGTCGCGCAGGCGCGTGATCTCGTCGAACGAGTCGACGATGATGCGTCCCACGCCTGCGGCGACGGCACGTTCGAGCTCGGCACGCGACTTGTTGTTGCCGTGCATCCCGAGCCGGTCGGGCGGGAATCCGGCCGCAACCGCCACCGCCAGCTCGCCGTCCGTGCAGACGTCGAGGCCGAGCCCCTCCTCGGCGATCCAGCGCGCCACCGTCGTGCACAGGAACGCCTTGCCGGCGTAGTACACGTCGCCGGCGTCGAAGGCCGTCGCGTAGGCGCGGGCACGCTGGCGCAGATCGTCTTCGTCCATGAAGAACGCCGGCGTGCCGTGCCTCGCGACGAGATCCGGTACGGAGAGGCCGCCCAGACGCAGCACGCCGTCGAGCCGCCGCGCCGACGACGGCCAGATGCCCGCCGCGAGGGCGTTCAGGTCGGCCGGCGCCGCTGCGGGCTGGTGCTCCTGCACGACGTCGGCGTGCCGGGGACCCGCCGGGTGAGCGGAACGGCTCACGACGCTGCATCCGGTCCAGGCACGAGGCTCACTGTGGCACCGGTTCGCTCGCCGCGCGCGCTCACATCCGCTCCGGCGCTGTGACCCCGAGCAGTTCGAGCCCGTTCGCGAGGACGACACGGGTGGCCTCGCACAGCCACAGCCGCGCGTCCGTGAGCGGCGTGGCCTCCTCGTCGCCCTGCGGCAGCACCCGGCATGCGTCGTAGAAGCGGTGATACACGCCGGCGAGATCTTCGAGGTAGCGCGCGACGCGGTGCGGTGCGCGCAGCTCGCCGGCCGACGCGATGATCCGCGGGAACTCGCCCAGTGCGCCGAGCAGGTCGACCTCGCGCTCGTGCGTCAGCAGGCCCAGGTCGGGCTCCGGCGAGCGTTCGATGCCGAGCGCCGACGCGTTGCGCTGTAACGAGGACAGCCGGGCGTGCGCGTATTGCACGTAGAACACCGGATTGTCGTTGGTGCGCTTGACGAGCACGTCGACGTCGACGTCCAGCGCAGAGTCGATCGATCCGCGCTCGAGCGAGTAGCGCGCCGCGTCGACACCGACGAAGTCGACCAGATCGTCCATGGTGATGATGTTGCCCATGCGCTTGCCCATCCGCGCCGGCTTGCCGTCCTTGACCAGGCGGACGATCTGGCCGATCAGCACCTCGATGACCTCGGGGTCGTCGCCGAGCGCGGCAGCGGCGGCCTTCAGGCGGGCCAGATAGCCGTGATGGTCGGCGCCGAGCAGGAAGATGCACAGGTCGAAGCCGCGAGCGCGCTTGTCGGCGAAGTAGGCGATATCAGCTGCGATATAGGCAGGATTCCCGTCGCTCTTGATGACCACGCGGTCCTTGTCGTCACCGTAGTCGGTCGTCCGCAGCCACCATGCGCCGTCGGCGAAGTACAACCTGCCGTTCTGCTTGAGCTGCTCGACCGCCTTGTCGACGGCTCCGGACGCGTGCAGCGAGCTCTCGAGGAAATAGACGTCGAAGTCGACGCGGAATTCGCGCAGCGACGCCTTGATCTCGGCGAACATGTGCTCGACGCCCTCGCGGCGGAAGACTTCCTGCGCTTCGTCACGTGGCAGGTCGAGGACGCCAGGCGCAGCCGCGACCACCGCGGCGGCGACCTCGTCGACGTACTCGCCCGGGTAGCCGTCATCGGGCGTCGGCTCGCCGTGCGCCCGAGCGAGCAGCGACTTCGCGAACCGGTCGATCTGCACGCCGTGGTCGTTGAAGTAATACTCGCGGGCTACCGTCGCGCCGTTCGCCTCGAGGATGCGCGCGATGGAATCGCCCGCGGCCGCCCATCTCGTGCCGGGCAGCGTCAGCGGGCCGGTCGGGTTTGCGGAGACGAATTCGACGTTGATGCGCCGCCCGGCGAGCGATTCGCCACTGCCGTACGCGGCTCCGGCGTCGACGATCGTGCGGGCCAGCTCGCCGAGTGAGCCGGCGGAGAGGGTGATGTTGAGGAATCCCGGGCCGGCCACGTCGACCGCGCCGATGCCTGCGATCGGGCGCAACCGGGCGGCGATTGCTTCGGCGATCTCGCGCGGTGGGCGGCCGGCGCTCTTGGCCAGCCGCAGGGCGATGTTCGTGGCGTAGTCGCCATGCGCCCGGTTCTTCGGCCGCTCGATGACGACCGTGTCCGGACGCGTCCCGGTGAGCTCGCCGGCCTCGAAGCATGCGGCGACTGCCGCCTGGACGGCTAGCGCGAGTTCACCGGAGTTCACGACGGCAATGCTAGTGACCGTCGCGGGGCATTTATGGTCTGGCCACCATCCGAGCGGCGGCTCTCATCGAGGCAACCTACACTTGGCGCGATTTGCCGCCCGTGTATCCACCATTCAGTGCCGAAGGCAGCCAATGGCCCAGCGCAAGCCGCCCGCCGCGTCGACGTCGCGGAAAACCCCTGCCGGTAATCGCCCGGCCCGGCCGTCAGCCGCCGGGGCACGTCCGCCGACCAAGAAGCCCGGCAAGTCGATCGTCAATCAGAAGCAGCGGCCGTGGGGCACGATCATCACGGCGGTCGTCGTGGTGCTCTTCGCGGCGGCGATCATTGTTTACGCGGTAACCCGGCACAAGTCGACCAGCAAGGAGCCACACGCGCAGCCCGAGCTGGGCGACGCCAAGTCGATCAGCGGCCTCGTATACAAGGTGGAGCCCAAGTTCGACCACGTGAACGGCGTCCTCAAGTACGACACGTCGCCGCCGACCGGAGGCGACCACGCCCCGGTCTGGGCCGACTGCACCGGCACCGTGTACCCGAACGCGATCGCCAACGAGAACGCCGTCCATTCGCTCGAACACGGCGCCGTGTGGATCACGTATAAGCCGGGCCTGGCCAAGGCCGAGGTCGACAAGCTGTCCAAGCTGGTCAGCGGCCAGGACCGCATGTTGATGAGCCCGTACCCGGGGCTGACGACGAACATCTCGCTCCAGTCGTGGGGTTACCAGCTCTTCGTCGACTCGGCATCCGATCCGCGGATCGGCCAGTTCATCGACGCTCTCCGCTTCAACCCGAAGACGACGCCCGAGCCGAGCGCGACGTGCTCGAATCCGACCTTCAAGACCAGCCCCAGCACGCCTGGGCATCCGACCGACGCGTAGCCGATGACGAGCGTCGAGGCCGATTCACCCGCGGCTGTCGAGACGCCGCCGTCCGACCAGCGGCTGCGGCGCGCGTTGCTCGTCGTGATCGCCGTAGCCGTCCTCGCGATCGGCGTCACCGCGGGCTGGATCGTCGGCAACCGGGACACCGCCTCGACGGTCACGGACTCGTCCGTGGACGCCGGGTTCGCCCGTGACATGTCGGCGCATCACGCGCAGGCGGTGCAGATGGCCGGCTACGCGCGCGACCACACGAGCGATCAGTCGATCAAGCTGCTCGCCTACGACATCGAGACTGCCCAGTACTTCGAGCTCGGCGAGATGCAAGGCTGGCTCGACGAATGGGGACTGTCGAAGAACTCGGCGCGTCCGGTGATGTCGTGGATGGCCGGCCACGACCACGTCGAGGCGAATGGGCTGATGCCCGGGATGGCCACGCCCGCCGAGATCGACAAGCTCGAGACAATGACCGGAAAGCCACTCGACGTGTACTTCCTGCAGCTCATGCTGCGCCACCACCAGGGCGGCGTGCCGATGGCCAAGTACGCGGCCGAGCACGCGAAGGAACCCTACGTGCGCAACCTCGCGACCAAGATGTACACGAACCAGAGCAAGGAGATCATCCAGATGGAGCGGGTGCTTCGCGAGCGCGGTGGCTCCCCCCTTCCAGCACCCGGCTGATCGCCTTGGCGGCGCCCGGAACCGGCCCGCCTGACTGCTAGGCTGTCCGGGTTTGTGGCCCCCGTAGCTCAGGGGATAGAGCACCGCCCTCCGGAGGCGGGAGCGCAGGTTCGAATCCTGCCGGGGGCGCCCCGAAATTCGGGATGTTTGACAAGCTGCCCGTCGACATCCCAGTTGATTTGCCCTATTAGTGACGTGAATTTCATTGCACGTTTCATTGCACGCGGGATCGTGGCTCGAATCCTTTGCTGTGCTTGGTGGCTAGAGGTGCGCCTGCGGTCATGGAGGATCGACGATTGAGGCAGACGCAACCGCCTTTGGGAGCGGGGATGGTGCCCTGTTACGGGGACCGTGCCTGTCAAAATGACACTCTCGAACCGTCGTTTCGTCTGGGTCGTCGATCTCGGTCTTGCCCCGGCTTGGTGGACACGGGCTTGTCACGCGGCGGCGTGGTTCTCGAAGTCTATGGGGCTTCGATGGCCTCGGCGCCGTTGAATGCGCTGGGTGTTGTAGAACGCTTCGATGTAATCGAACAGCGCGCTGCGCAGCGTCGTTCTG
>DASXRA010000516.1:0-16350 GCA_036506855.1 Jatrophihabitantaceae bacterium | reverse complement strand
AGCTGCCCAGCGACGACGCCGTGCTGGCGGCCTACCGGGAGCACTTCGGGATCGTTCTGGACCGGGTGCCCACCGACCCGCGGGCGGCTCAGTAGTCGTAGAAGCCGCGTCCGGTCTTGCGGCCCAGGTCGCCCGCGCTGGTCATCCGCTGCAGCAGCTCAGGCGGCGCGAACTTCGGGTCGCCGGTGTCGCGGTAGATGTTGCCGGTGGCGTGCAGCATGATGTCGACGCCGGTGAGGTCGAGCGTGGCCAGCGGGCCCATCGGATGACCGAAGCCGAGCTTGCATGCCGTGTCGATGTCTTCGGCGCTCGCGACGCCCGACTCGAGCAGGCGCACCGCCTCGTTCGCCAAGGCGGCGATCAGCCGGGTCGTCACGAAGCCGGCGACATCACGGTTGACCACGATGCACGTCTTGCCGACACCTTCGGCGAACGCCCGCGCCCGGGCCAGCGTCTCGTCCGACGTCTTGTAGCCGCGTACCAGCTCGCACAGCGCCATCATCGGCACCGGTGAGAAGAAGTGCGTGCCGACCACGCGCTCGGGGCGCTTCGTCGCCGCGGCGAGCTGCGTGATCGGGATGGCGCTCGTGTTGGACGCCAGCACCGCGTCCGGGCCGACCAGCTCGTCGAGTGCGGCAAACAGCTCACGCTTGGCGTCGATGTCCTCGAAGATCGCCTCGACTACGATGTCGGCGTCGGCAGCCGCGTCGAGGTCGAGGGTCGTCGTGATCCGGCCGAGCGCGGCCTCGACGTCCGGCTCGGCGATCTTGCCCTTTGCGGCGAGCCGGGCCAGTGAGCTCTCGATGCCGGCGACGCCGCGCCGCAGTGCCTCGTCGGTGACGTCACGCAGCACGACGTCGAGCCCGGCGAGTGCGGACACCTGAGCGATGCCGGCGCCCATCAATCCCGCGCCGACTACGGCAACTTTCTCCTCAGCCACCGCTGCACGATAGACCGGCCGGTGCCAGGATGGTCGGGTGGGCGCTGACCTGCCGACCCTCGTCACAGCCATCTGTGCGTTGTGCTTGCTGCTGCTCGCCATGCGGTGGACGTTCAAGCCGTCGCGACCCCGCTACGGGCGTCCGGTCGACGCCGCCGATTCGACCGACCTCGGCATGCTGGACGTCGTCGCGTCCGACCTGTCGCGCCCGGACGCGATGATCGTGCGGGCCCGCCTCGGCGAAGCCGGCATCCGCACGTCGCTGTCGCGCCGCCGCAACGGCGATGTCGACGTGCTGGTCTTCCACGACGACACCGCCCGAGCACGCGCGCTGCTCGACGACTGACGCGACTGCCGCGGCTGCCTCACGCGCCGAACGCGTCAGACTCGGTTCGGACGACATCGGCGCCGAGCGCTCGCAGCTGCTCCTCGATCCGGACGTACCCGCGGTCGATGTGCGCGATCTCGGAAACCTCCGTGACGCCCTCGGCGACCAGCCCGGCGATGACCAGCCCGACACCGGCCCGGATGTCGGTGGCGCGCACGGGCGCCCCGGAGAGCCGATCGCGCCCGCGGATCACCGCGTGATGGCCGTCGGTGCGCACGTCCGCACCCATCCGGGCGATCTCGTCGCAGAACATGAAGCGGCCTTCGAAGATGTTCTCGGTGACCATCGCCGTGCCGTCGGCCACCGAGAGCATCGCGATGGCCTGCGGCTGCAGGTCGCTCGGCAGTCCCGGATACGGCAGCGTGACCACGTCGAAGCTTCGCGGGCGGTCGTGCATCCGCAGCCGGAACCCGTCGGGCAGCACCTCGACGTCGGCGCCCGCACGGGCGAGCTTGTCCAGCGCCAGCTCCAGGTGCGCGGCGTTGGCGCCCCGCACGGCGATGTCGCCCAGGGTCGCGGCGGCGGCGAACGCCCAGGTGCCAGCGACGATCCGGTCCGGCACAGCGACATGCGTGGTCGGGTGCAGGCCGTCGACCCCGGTGATCTCCAGCGTGGACGAGCCGATCCCGTCGATCTGGGCGCCCATCGACTGCAACATGCGGCACAGGTCGACGATCTCGGGCTCGCGCGCCGCGTTGTCGAGGACGGTGGTGCCCTTGGCCAGCACCGCGGCGGTGACGATGTTCTCGGTGGCCCCGACGCTGGGCAGGTCCAGCCAGATCGTCGCCCCGTGCAGCTCGGCTGCCTCGGCCACGATGTAGCCGTGCTCGGTGCGGATCTCGGCGCCCATCCGCTCCAGGCCGTCGAAGTGCATGTCGAGCGGACGCGCGCCGATCGCGTCGCCGCCCGGCAGCGCGACCTTCGCCCGGCCGGTGCGCCCGAGCAGCGGGCCGAGCACGGCGATCGAGCCGCGGATCTTGCGCACCAGCTCGTACGGGGCCTCCGGCATCGGCTCGTCGGGCACCGTGATCCGGACGCTGTCGACCCCGCCGTCCGTCGATGCGGCGACCTCGCAGCCCAGCCGCCCGAGCAGGGCGTGCATGGTGGTCACGTCGCTGATCGCCGGAAGGTTGCTGATCGTGGTCTCGCCGGGCGCCATCAGGGCGGCGGCCATCAGCTTGAGCACGCTGTTCTTGGCGCCTACGACGGCGACCTCTCCGGAAAGTCTGGCTCCGCCGGTCACTCGTAGCACCTGCATCGCGCCATCGTAGTGTCGCTACCGTCTGTGGTTATGGCAGTCCACCTGACCCGCATTTACACCAAGACGGGCGACGACGGCACGACTGCGCTCGGCGATATGTCCCGTGTTCGCAAGACAGATCCGCGCGTCGGGGCCTATGCCGATTGCGACGAGACGAATGCGGTGCTCGGCGTTGTGCTCGCGCTCGGCGAACCTGACGACGCAGTCGCGGCAGTGCTACGCCAGGTGCAGAACGACCTCTTCGACGTGGGCGCCGACCTGTGCACGCCCGTCGTCGCAGAGCCGAAACACCCGCCACTGCGGGTGACCGCCGCATACGTCGACCGCCTGGAACGGTGGTGCGACGAGTTCAACGAGCCGCTGCCCAAGCTGGCCAGTTTCATCCTGCCCGGAGGCACTCCGGCCGCCGCGCTGCTGCACCAGGCGCGGACCATCGCCCGCCGGGCCGAGCGCAGCGCGTGGGCATTGCACGAGGCCGACCCGGACGGCACGAACCGCCAGGCGCTGCTGTACCTCAACCGGCTCTCCGACCTGCTGTTCATCCTTGCCCGTCGGGCGAATCCGGGCGGAGACCTGCTCTGGGCGCCAGGCGGCTGACCCGCCGACGTTGGCCGGATCCGGCCGTCCGCAACGCGTTATTGCCGCAATCGGGGCCGCGATAATCGCCATATGCGAGCGTCCGGTGAATCTGTCCGACTCGGACCGGCGCTCACCCGACGCCAGGTTCTCGGGCTGGGCGCAGCCGTCGCGGCCGGCGCAATGCTTCCCTGGCAGGGACGGGCGGCGGCGGAAACGACTGGCGCTCCGTGGGCGCACCTGCCGGACTTCGCCTCTCCGCCGACCCGATTCGCACCCAAGTTCCGCTGGTGGTGGCCGAACGGCGAGGTCGACCTCGACGAGATCGCCCGCGAGGTGGACGCCGTCGCCGATGCGGGCTGCGGCGGGCTGGAAGTCGCCGACGTGCACCACAGCGGGCTGCTCACCCTCGACATCGAACGGTTCGGCTGGGGCTCGACGCAGTGGGTGGCCGCGCTCGACCGCGCCCTTACCCAGGCAGTGCGGCGCGGCATCAGCATCGACTTGACGATCGGGCCGAGCTGGCCCGCAGCCGTCCCGACGATCACGCCGGACAGCCCCGCCGCGTCACGCGAACTGGCACACGGCGTAGTCGCGGTGGCGGGCGGCAGCACGTACAGCGGGCCCGTCCCGCCGTCCGTCCTGCCGGCGAACGCGGCCGCGACCACGGCCACGCTGTTCGCGGTGCAGGCAGCGCGGGTCACCGGGCCGCCGGTCAGCAACGTCACGCCGCTGGACCAGGCCTCGGTGATCGACCTGCCAGCGGCGGTCAGCGCCGGCCAGCTCACCTGGTCCGCGCCGGCGGGCGATTGGGTGCTGATCAGCTACTGGCTTCGCGGATCGGGCCAGCAACCCGAGGCAGGCCCGTTCACCACGCCGACGTCCTACGTGGTCGACCATTTCAGCGCGCTGGGCACGCACGTGGTCACCGACCTGTGGGAGCAGGCGATCCTCCACGACCGGATCCGCCGGCTGCTGCGCCAGGCCGGCGGGGCGTTCTTCGAGGACTCGCTGGAGCTCGAGACCCAGTCGACGATCTGGACCCCGAACCTGCCCAGCGAGTTCGCCGCGCGCGCCGGCTACGAGCTCACCCCGTTCTTGCCGGTGCTCGTCCAGCTCAAGGGCAAGTACCAGTTCCGGTATGACGCCACCCTGACGGCGCACGTGCGCGACGATCTCAACCGCGTCCTCTCCGACCTCTACCGCGACAACCACCTGATCGCACTGCGGGAGTGGGCCCACGGGCTCGGCATGCAGTTGCGGGTGCAGCCCTACGGGCAACCGACCGATTCGCTCGACTTCGCCGCGCTGTTGGACATCCCCGAGGGCGAGTCGCTCGGCTTCAAGAATCTGGACGACTATCGCGTGCTGTCCGGCGGCCGGGACCTGGCCGGGCACGTGAAGCTGTCCTGCGAGGCACTCGCCTATGCGAACGGCGCGTACTCGACGACGTTGCACAAGGCCTTGCAGACCGCGGGCAGCTTCTACGCGGGCGGCGTCAACCAGACGGTCATCCACGGCTTCGCCTACGCCGACGCGCCTGGCGCCACCTGGCCCGGGTTCGCGGCGTTCTCGCCGTACAACCAGACGGGAATCGGCTTCGCGGAGGCGTGGGGCCCGCGCCAGCCGACCTGGGCCCACATGCCCGATGTCGCCGGTTACCTGGCGCGCAGCCAGTTCGTCCTGCAGACCGGCACACCCAAGTACGACCTGCTGTTCTACCGGCAGAAGGGGTACGCGTCGACCGGCATCGGGGCGCCTTGGGCGACCAACTTCGGCATACCCACCGGGTGGACGCACAGCTTCGCCAGTGACGCCGTGCTCGCCCTGCCCGGGGTGGTCGTCCGGGGCGGGCGCCTGGCGCCGGACGGGCCGGCGTTCAAGGCGGTCATCGTCGGCCCCGACCAGTTCAACGGCAGCGAGTCGGCGATCAGCCTGGACGGTGCGCAGCGCCTGCTCGGCTACGCGAAGGCCGGACTGCCCGTCGTCGTGCTGGGCAACTGGGCGACCCCCGTCAGCTCCGGCCATGTCGACCCGACACAGGACGCGGCGGTGGCCGCCGCCGTCGCCGAGCTGCTCGGGCAGCCGACCGTGGTCCACGTCGCCGACCAGACGCAGATCCCGGCCGCGCTCGCCCAGCTGGGCGTCACTCCCGCAGTGCAGTACGACCTGTCGACGTTGATGAACGTGCACCGCGTCGACGGGGCGACCGACTTCTACTACCTGGCCAACGCGCGTCACGCGGAGAACCGCGTGCTCGTGCCGATCGACCAGATCGCGTGGCTGACGCCGACGTCGCCGGGCGCGGTGCCGTTCCGGCTCGACGCCTGGACCGGGCAGGTCACGCCGATCCCCCAGTTCTTGCGCGCGGACGGGCGGGTCGGCGTGCGGGTCGCGCTGAATCCGGGCGAGAGCACGATCGTCGGCCTGGCCACACCGGGCTGGGCCGGCGAGCCCGCGTCGGTGCAAGTCGTCGCGACGGACGCCGACTCGGTGCGCCTGGACGGACGGCTGGTGATCATCCGGGCCGCCCAGGCCGGCACGTACACGACGACGCTCGCCGACGGCGCGGTGCTCGAGGCGGCCATCCCGGCGGTACCCGGCCCGGTCGACCTGCCAGCATGGACGCTTGCCGCCGAGGACTGGCAACCAGGCCCGACAGCCACCCAGACCGTCAAGCCCGTGGTCACGGTGTCGCTCGACACGCTCGTGCCCTGGTCGTCCATCCCTGCGCTGGCCGACGCCTCGGGTATCGGCCGCTATACGACCACCGTCACGTTGCCGCAGACGTGGGCAGCCGGCGTCGGCGCCACGCTCGACCTCGGCACGGTGAACGACACGTTCCGGGTCTGGGCGAACGGCCAGCGCGTGCCGCCCGCCGGCATCCTCAACAGCCGGGCGGACCTCGGCAACCTGCTGCGTCCCGGCGTCAACACGATCGAGGTCGAGGTCGCCACCACGCTGATCAACCGGCTGCGGACCGTCACGCCGGCGATCTACGGCGTGGCGACGCGTCAGGCATACGGCCTGCTGGGCCCGGTGCGCCTGCTGCCGTACGCCGAGGCCGCCGCACGTTAGAGCGGCGCCCGCCCGCTAGACCAATTCGCCGTCGCGGACGTAGACGAGGATTTCGGCGATGTGCGGCTCGGGATCGCCGATGTTGTCGACGACCAGGTGCGGGTCCGTCCAGGCGTCGTAGCGTCGATCGAGCACCTGCTGCCAGGTGGGCGCCGGCTGTCCGTCAAGGGTGCGCCGCTCGACGCGACGGCGATGCTCGCCGCGATCGGAGCAGGTCACTTCGACGAGGCGCAGCACGGCCCCCGTCGCAGCCGCCAGCGCGACCCACCCGTTGCGAGCCTCGGTGATCGGGCTGATCGCGTCGACCACGACCGTGCGCCCGGCGCGCAGCTGGTCCGCGGCGATCGCGGTGCCGACGGCGTAGCCCACCGGGCTGTCGGCGACCGCCAACCCGCATCGCGCGATCGCCGTCTCGATGGAGTCGATGCGCAGGAACGTCGCGTCGAGCAGATCCGACACAGCACGGCCGAGCGTGGTCTTGCCAGTGCCCGGCATTCCGGCGACGACGACGAGCACTGGGGCCTTTCTCCTAGGATCGGGGGGCGGACGACTCGAGCCAGGATACGAAGCCGGTGAACGCACCGTCGGCCAGCGCCAGGGTGATCTCGCCGCTGCGGTCACGGCACTCGACGATCACGGCGCTCGGCGGTAGGGATCGGAGCTCGTTGGCGGTGGGTTCGCGGCGGCTGAGCACCTTCAGCTCGCCCCGATGCAGGATCCGGGTCGGTCGCGGACCGAGGCCGATGGCGCGATACCAGCGGAACTCCTCGCCGTCGTAGCGGGCGACGCCGTAGAGCCACCGGCTCCCGCGGCGGACCGCCAGCGGGATCGCGCCCGCACTACGCAGCATGTGCCGCTGCCGGGCCACGACCAGCGCGAGCACCACGATGACGACGACCAGCGCAACGATCGCGATCCCGTCCACGATCCGCACGCTGGCCTCCGCCCGCTGATCAGGTCGTGCTGACGCCGGATGGAAGGTCGCGGCCGGAGTCGGACGTCGCTCGCAGCCGCGCGAGCGCCCGATCGCGGGCGGCCGGCCCGTCCGAGCTCTGGTCGGCCGCGGCCCGCGTCAGCGCTTCGCGAGCACGGGCGACGTCTATCTCGTCGGCGATCTCGGCCACCTCGGCCAGCACCGAGACCCCGTCTGGGCGCACCGACAGGAACCCGCCATGCACGGCGACGCGAAGCTCGGGCTCGTCGACGCGCGCGATCCGGACGATCCAGCCCGGTGCCAGCGCGCCCAGCAGCGGAATGTGTCCGGGCAGGATGCCGAGCTCGCCGTCGAGGGTGCGCGCGAAGATCGCGGTCGCCTCGCCCGACCAGAGGGCGCGCTCGACCGAGACCAGCTCGACGTGCATCGTTGCCACTCTTACACCCCGCCTTCGCGAATCCGTGTCTGCACCACTCGCTGGCGCTCGGGTGCATCCCCGACTCCACACCGCGCCGTCGGCGCGGACCGGGTCGCGGCGGCGCGGCACTTGCACCCCACGAAATCGCTCCGCACAGAACGCTCCACGATTTCGCGGGGACCCCGCATTGGGTAAGTGCTCATCGCGTTCATTGATTGCGCAGCTCGTGCGCCTTGCGCTCGAGATCCTCGATGCCGCCGCACATGAAGAAGGCCTGCTCCGGATACTCGTCGAAGTCACCGTCGCAGAGCCGCCGGAACGCGTCAACCGTCTCAGTGACCGGCACGAACGAGCCTTCCAGACCGGTGAACGTCTTGGCGACGAATGTGTTTTGTGACAGGAAGCGCTCGATTCGCCGGGCTCTGCCGACGATGATCTTGTCCTCCTCGGACAGCTCGTCGATGCCGAGGATGGCGATGATGTCCTGCAGCTCCTTGTAGCGCTGCAGAATCTGCTTGGTGCGCTGCGCGACGTCGTAGTGGTCCTGCCCGACGTACGCCGCGGCGAGGATGCGCGACGTGGAGTCGAGCGGATCGACCGCGGGATAGATGCCCTTCTCCGAGATCGGCCGGCTGAGGACGGTCGTGGCGTCGAGGTGCGCGAACGTGGTGTGCGGTGCCGGGTCGGTGATGTCGTCGGCGGGCACGTAGATCGCCTGTAGGGAGGTGATCGAGTGCCCGCGCGTGGACGTGATCCGCTCCTGCAGCTGGCCCATCTCGTCGGCCAGCGTGGGCTGGTAGCCCACCGCCGAGGGCATCCGGCCGAGCAGGGTCGACACCTCCGAGCCGGCCTGGGTGAACCGGAAGATGTTGTCGATGAACAGCAGCACGTCCTGCTTCTGCACGTCACGGAAGTACTCGGCCATGGACAGCGCCGACAGCGCGACCCGCAACCGCGTGCCCGGCGGCTCGTCCATCTGCCCGAACACCAGGGCGGTGTCCTGGATGACCTCGGTCTCGGTCATCTCGACGATCAGCCCGGTGCCCTCACGGGTGCGCTCACCGACACCCGCGAACACCGATACGCCGCCGAAGTTCTTTGCGACACGGTAGATCATTTCCTGGATGAGCACCGTCTTGCCCACGCCGGCGCCGCCGAACAGGCCGATCTTGCCGCCACGCACGTACGGCGTGAGCAGGTCGATGACCTTGATGCCGGTCTCGAACATCTCGGTCTTGCTCTCGAGCTGGTCGAACTCCGGCGGGTCGCGGTGGATCGGCCAGCGCTCGGTGATCTCGAGCTTGTCCTCGGCGATGTCGAGCGGCTTGCCCAGGCAGTTCCACACGTGCCCCTTCGTCACATCCCCGACGGGAACCGTGATCGAGCCGCCCGTGTCGGTGACCGGCGCGCCCCGCACCAGGCCGTCGGTCGGCTGCATCGAGATGGCGCGGACCATGTCGTCGCCGATGTGCTGCGCGACCTCGAGGGTGAGCGTCTTGGACAGCTCGCCGAGGGAGATGTCGACGGTCAGCGCGTTGTAGATCGCAGGGATGTTGTTGCGCCCGAACTCGACGTCGACCACCGGGCCGATCACGCGCACGACCCGGCCCACGCTTGGCTCGTTGGCGCCGGCTTCGGTCTCGCTGCTCTCGAACAAAGTGGTCATCAGTCTTCGCTTCCTGCTGCGGCAAGGGCGTCGGCGCCGCCGACGATCTCGCTGATCTCCTGGGTGATTTCGGCCTGTCGAGCCTGGTTGGCCAGCCGGGTGTACGTGCGGATCAGTTCCTCGGCATTGTCGCTTGCCGACTTCATCGCGCGCCTGCGTGCCGCTGATTCCGACGCGGCCGCCTCGAGCAGCGCGGAGAACACGCGCGCGCTGATGTAGCGGGGCAGCAACGCTTCGATCAGCTGCTCTGCCTCCGGCTCGAACTCGTACTGAGCCTGCCGTTCGGCCGGCTCGTCGACGAGTTCGGCAGGATCGCCCGCAGCCTTCACCGGCGCGACCTGCGACACCGTCGGTGTCTGGGTCACCATCGACTCGAATCGGGTGTAGACGACGTAGAGCTCGTCGATGCCCGGGACGGGTCCGGCCGGGCCCTCGACCGTGCCCTCGCTGGTCGCGGACAGCGCGCCGACCACCGCCTCGGTCGCCGCGCGTGAATCGAGGAACGTCGGCTGCTCGGAGAAGCCCGTCCACGTTCCGCCCGTCTCGATACGACGGAACCGGTAGTAGGCCAGGCCCTTGCGGCCGATCACGTAGCGCACCGGCTCCTTGCCGTCAGCCCGCAGCCGCTCGGCGAGACCGTTGGCGGCCTTGATGACGTTGGCGCTGTAGCCACCGGCCAGACCGCGGTCGCTCGTGACCATCAGGATGCCCGCCCGCCGGGGCTCGGCGACACCGGTGAGCATCGGATGCGACAGCGTCTTGTTCCTGGCCAGCGCGGCGAGGGCACGGGTCAGCTCGTCGACATAGGGGCGGGCGGCCTTCATCCGCGCCTGCGCCTTGGCGATGCGCGAGGTCGCGATGAGCTCCATCGCCTTGGTGATCTTCTTGGTCGACTGGACCGTACGGACTCGGCGCCGGTAGACGCGCAGCTGGGCTCCCATGCGCTACCCGGCTCTACTTTCCGCCGGGCTCGGCGTTTCCGCCGCCTCGTCCGTCTCGTCGGCCGTCTCCGCAGCGGCGGACGGCGCGCTGCCTGCGGGGCTCGCGGCCGACTTACCGATCAGCGTGAACTGCTTCTTGACCTCGTCGACGACGCGCTCCAGCGACGAGATCGTGTCGTCGTCCAGCTTGCCGGTGTCGGCGATCGTGCTGAAGATGTGCGGCACGCTGTGCGCGATGTGGTTGTGCAGCTCTTCTTCGAACGTGCGCACGTCGCGGACCTCGATGTCGTCCAGCTTGCCGGTCGTACCCGCCCAGATCGAGACGATCTCCCGCTCGACCGGGAACGGCGAGGACGCGGGCTGCTTGAGCAGCTCGGTCATCCGGGCGCCACGCGCGAGTTGCTGCTGGCTGGCGCGGTCGAGATCGGAACCGAACGCGGCGAACGCCTCGAGCTCGCGGTACTGGGCAAGGTCGACGCGCAGGCGTCCTGCTACGTCCTTCATTGCCCTCGACTGTGCAGCACCACCAACTCGGGAGACGGAAATGCCGACGTTGATGGCCGGGCGGACGCCTGCGTTGAACAGGTCGGTCTCCAGGAAACACTGCCCGTCGGTGATCGAGATGACGTTGGTCGGGATGTACGCGGAGACGTCGTTGCCCTTCGTCTCGATGATCGGCAGGCCGGTCATCGAGCCACCGCCCAGCTCGTCGGAGAGCTTCGCGCACCGTTCGAGCAGCCGTGAGTGCAGGTAGAAGACGTCGCCGGGGTACGCCTCGCGACCCGGCGGGCGGCGCAGCAGCAGCGAGACGGCGCGGTAGGCCTCGGCCTGCTTGGTCAGGTCGTCGAAGACGATCAGGACGTGCTTGCCCGCGTACATCCAGTGCTGACCGATCGCCGAGCCGGTGTAGGGCGCGATGTACTTGAAGCCCGCTGCGTCCGAGGCGGGCGCGGCGACGATGGTCGTGTACTCCAGCGCCCCGGCTTCGTCGAGGGTCTGCCGGACCGACGCGATCGTCGAGCCCTTCTGGCCGATCGCGACGTAGATGCAGCGCACCTGCTTCTGCACGTCGCCGCTCTTCCAGTTGTCGCGCTGGTTGATGATCGCGTCGACGCACACCGTCGTCTTGCCGGTCTGCCGGTCGCCGATGATCAGCTGCCGCTGGCCGCGTCCGATGGCCGTCATCGCGTCGATGGCCTTGATGCCGGTGAGCAGCGGCTCCTTGACGTCCTGGCGCTGCACGACGCTGGGCGCCTGCAGTTCGAGCGCACGTCGCTCGTCGGTCGCGATCTCACCCAGGCCGTCGATCGGGCTGCCGAGCGCGTCGACCACCCGGCCGAGATAGTTGTCGCCGACCGGCACGGACAGCACCTCGCCGGTTCGTTTGACCGGCTGGCCCTCCTCGATCTGCGAGGCGTCACCCAGGATCACCACGCCGATGTCGCGGACGTCGAGGTTCAGCGCGACGCCCAGCGTGCCGCCTTCGAACTCGAGCAGCTCGTTCGACATCGCGCTGGGCAGGCCCTCGACCGTGGCGATCCCGTCGCCCGTCGCGGCCACGATGCCCACCTCCTCGCGCGATGCCTCCGGCGTGTAGGACGACACGAAGCCCTCGATAGCGCTGCGGATCTCATCCGCGGAGATCGTCAGCTCAGCCATCAAATCTTCCCAATCTCGTTCATTGATCTCATGGTTAACGGGCCAGTGCTGCCCTGGCGGCAGCGAAGCGCGATGCCACCGTTCCGTCGATGACTTCGTCGCCGACGCGGATCGCGAGGCCGCCCTTGACTGCCGGTTCGATCGACGTGCGCACCTCGATCGGGCGTCCGTAGAGGTCGCTCAGCACGGCGGCCAGGCGCGTCTCCTGCGCCGAGGTCAGCGGCGCGGCCGAGGAGACCCGGGCGATCGACCGATCGCGGCGCGCTGCTGCAGCCGCGAGCAGGTCGGCGATCGCGAACTGGACGCTGCGCCTGCGCGGGCTCGACACCGCGTGCTCGACAAGCGCCTCGGTGACGTCGTGAACCTTGCCCCCGAGGACGTCGCGCAGCAGCGCCACGCGCCGGTCGGCAGACACGGACACCTCGTCCAGGAGCGTCATGAGCTGCGACTGCGCATCGAGGATCCGCTCGAAGCGGAACAGCTCGTCCTCGACCTCGTCGAGCACCCCGGCGGTCTCGGCGGCGTGCAGCAGGCATTCGTCGCCGGCGAGGTCGAGACCGTCGGTGAGGTCCCACGGCGATGACCACCGCTGGCTCACGGCCGCCTGCACGACGTCACGACTACGGGGACCGACCTCGCCTTCGAGCACGTCACCGATGAACTCCGCGCGCGACTCGGGCCGAGTCGACGGGTCGCCGATGGTGCGCCGCAACCGTGGCTCACGAATCAGCAGCGTGGCAACGTCGTAGAGCTCGCCCGCGAGCGTCGCCAGATCGGCGGCCGACATCCGCGCGGTCACCTCGTCGAGGTGACCGCGCAGGTCTGCAATCGCGTGGCGGCTCGCGGCGCGGATCATGCTTCGGACTCCACGGCGTCGCGTTGTTCGAGGTCGGCGAGGAACGAGTCGACGGTGGCACGGACCTGCGCGTCGTCAGCAAGGCGCTGCCCGATGATCTTCTCGGAGAGCTCGACGGCCAGCGAACCGACTTCGCCGCGCAGTTCACGCACGACTTGGCTGCGCTGGCTCTGCAACTGCTCCTCGCCCCTGGCGATGATCCGCGACGACTCCTCGTGCGCCTGCGCCCGGAGCTCCTCGACGACGCGCTGCGCCTCGGCCCTGGCGCCCTCGCGGATCTGTGCCGCCTCGGTGCGGGCTTCGGCAAGTGCGCGCTGGTACTGCTCCTCGGCCTCGGCGAGCTTGATCTTGGCCTGCTCGCTGTCTTCCATCTGCTTGCGGATGATCTCCTGCCGCTCCCGCATCGCCTTCTGGACGTACGGGAGGATGTAGCGGGCGATGAACGCGAGGATCAGCAGAAACGCGATGAACTCCGCGATGAAGGTCGCGTTCGGCACCAGGAAGTTGCTTGATGCCACCACTTGCTTGCCCATGACGACCGGAACCTCTACTTGCTGGCGAGGACGAAGACGAACAGGACGGCGAAGGCGAGGTTGATGAAGTACATCGCCTCGACGAGGCCGACGGTGAGGAAGAAGATCGTCGTCAGCCGCCCCTGGGCCTCGGGCTGACGGGCGACGCCCTGGATCAGCGAGTTGCCGGCGAGACCATCGCCGACGGCCGCGCCGACCGCGCCGCCGCCGAGCGCGATGCCGCCGCCGATGAGACCACCCATGAGTTCGAAGCCCTGAGTCGGTGTGTTAGCCATGTCTCCTCAATTTCGGTGAAGTTGTGCCTGCTGGGTTGTCGGGATCGCCGTCGAGAGTCAGTGCGCGCCCTCCTCCTCGGAGCCCCGAACCGAGACGAAGTAGATGATCGTCAGCAGCCCGAAGATGAACGCCTGGATGAGGCCGATGAATGCGTCGAAGATCTTCCAGAGGACGTTCGGCGCCCACAGGATGTAGGCGGGGAAGAGCGCGATGAGCGACACCATGATCACGCCGGAGAAGATGTTGCCGAACAGCCGCAACGCGAGGGTGAGCGGCTTGGCGAGCTCCTCGATGATGTTGATGGGGATGAGCAGATAAGGCTTGCGGAACAGGTGACCGTAGTATCCGCGGAAACCGTTCCTGCGCACGCCCATAACGTGCATGAGGCCGATGACGAACAGCGCCAGCGCATAGGTGAGGTTGACGTCCGAGGCGGGCGGGATCAGATATTCCGGATCGCCTGGCGAGGGGATGAGCGCGAGCCAGTTCGCGATGAGGATGAACAGGAACAGGCCCATCGCGAGTGGGACGACGAACGGCGCCGTCCTGATGCCCATCGTCTCCTCGACCTGCCGCTCGACCTGCTGCACGACCGCCTCGAAGAACAGTTGCAACCGGCCGGGTTCGCGGGCGTTGATGCTGCGGCGGAGCAACAGGCCGAGCAGCACGATGATCGCGCCGGCGATCAGGGTCGCGACGATCGTGTCCGCGTTGAGCGTCACCCCGAAGACGTGCCACTCGTAGTGTTCGCCGACCTTGACGTCGATCGCCAGGTTGTGCCCGGTCATCGATTCACCTGCCCCGTCACGCACTCGGCCGCAGGCTGCGGAACACCGGCACAGCCGCGCCGATCAGCATCACGATCTGGAACACGGCGAGCCCGGCGAAGACGCCGAGCCCGTCGGGGCGCACCAGCACGCCGAGGCCGATCGCGAGCAGCGTGATCAACCCCAGCCGGGCCATGACACCGCGGCGGAACTGATGCCGGCCCAGGTCCGGCGAGTTGGCGAACCGGATGACGGCCCGCTGCAGCAACCGGTTGTTGTACGCGCCGAGCGCGAGCCCGAAAAAGCCGAACACGCCCATCAACGGGTGGCCCGCGACGGAGAGCCCGACGATCGCGGCCACACCCAGCACTGCGCACACAACCACCGACCGGCGCAGGTTGGCGGCTGCGTCGACGATCGGTGGAGTCGCTACGGGCTGCACTGGCAATATCTCCAAGTCAGTCTTTCAGGAAGCTGCGGAACTGGACGACGGTGTAGTAGATCCCCCCGGCGATGCCGAGGGCGAGCCCGACGACGGTGAATATCGGAAACGTATGCAGGAACTTGTCGGCGAACCAGCCAAGGGCCAGCCCGGCCGCGAACATCATCGCGGTAGCGGTGCCCATGCCGAGCAATGTGGACCATCCGGGGGCGTCGTGTGCCACCATCGCCCGCCCGGCCGCTACCTGCCCCGGGATGCCCGTACGCCGAGATCGCTCACAGGCAGCTCCTTGGGTCGAGGACGTCGTCTGCGCCGTCACGTGGTCAGATCAACGACGGCGACGCCGGTCGGCCCTGCCGGATCGCGGCGTCAACGCGAACTTATCACAGCGCATTCGGGCCTCCTGCCGCCAGGTCAGGGGCGGCCGACACCGGCCGCATCGCGCGTAGGACTGGGGCGTGGAGGCGGTGTGCGACGCCGCTGGATGCGCGCGCGCATGCGCGGCACGAGCGACATCAGCATGCCGACCGCGGCCAGCCCGCCGAGGATCGAGATGACGCGCCACGGGCCACGGGTGATCGACAACGCGACGCCGCCGAACGCGAGGAGCGCCGACCAGAAGTAGAGCAGCAGCACGGCGCGACGGTGCGTGTGGCCGATCTCGAGCATGCGGTGGTGCAGGTGCTCCTTGTCCGGGGCGAACGGCGACTGACCGCGCCGCACTCGCCGGATTATGGCCAGCACGAGGTCGACGAACGGGACGGCCAGCACCGCGATCGGCAGCAGGGGCAGTGCCAGGGGCAGCGCGCCCAGCAGGTGCCCGAACGACTGGGGGTCAGCACCCGTCGCAGCGGTGGTGCCGGCCGCGGACAACACGAGGCCCACCAGCATCGAGCCCGAGTCGCCCATGAAGATCCGCGCCGGCGAGAAGTTGTGCGGCAGGAAGCCGATGCACGTGCCGGCCAGCGCCGCGGTCAGCAGGGTCGGCGTGTTGGCCACGTCGATGTAGTTGACCGACGCGAGGTGGTAGGCGAACGCGAAGAAGGCGATGGCGCCGATCGCGGTCACACCCGCGGCCAGACCGTCCAGGCCGTCGATGAAGTTCATCGCGTTGATCGTCAACACGGTGAGCAGGATCGTGACCGGGATCGCGACGTCACGACCCAGCGACACCGTCCCGGCGCCCGGCAGGTAGACGGCCGACAGCTGGACGCCGCCCTTCGTGACCATCACGCCGGTCGCCACGACCTGACCGGCGAGTTTGGTGACTGAGTCGAGTTCGTACTTGTCGTCGAGCACTCCAATGGCGCAGATGATCGCGCCGGCGACGAGAACCCAGTCGATGTCCCAGTTGGCGAACGTCGCGCGCAACGTCGGCAGCTGGTGAGCGAGGACGATCGCCATCGCAAAACCCGCGAACAGGGCGAGCCCACCCAGACGAGGGGTCGCCACCGCATGCACGTCACGGTCGCGCGGTCGAGCAACCGCACCCCACGAGATCGCCAGGCGCCGCGCGATCGGCGTCAGCAGATAGCTGCCGGCCGCTGCGACGCAGCAGATCAATGCGTACTCGAGACTGGGATGCACCGGTCCTGGGTGCTCCTCTACGGCTAGG
>DASXRA010000515.1:0-5422 GCA_036506855.1 Jatrophihabitantaceae bacterium | reverse complement strand
CCGCGGCGAGCTGGTCGAGCCGGCCGCGGAAGTGCGCATGGCCCGACGGCGTCCAGTCTGGGCGCGTTGACCTCACGAAGCGGCGATCGTGCCACCCAGCGCGACGAGCGCTGCCCCGCCGGCGCGATCGATTCGCCGGGTAACCCGGGCGCTGGTCAGCCAGCGCCGACCGCGCAGCGCGAGCCAGCACACGACCGTCCACCACGCCGCGCCGACCGCGATCACGATCGCGCTGAGCAGCAACGTCTGCGGCGCGATCGCCCGGTGCGGGTCGACGAACTGCGGCATCAGCGACAGGAAGAAGAGCACGGCCTTGGGATTGGACACGTTGCAGACGAAGCCGCGCCACCACGCAGCCCGCGCGAGCGCCGGGCGCGCAAGTCCGGACGGTGCATGGCCGCGCGACGCCAGCAGCCGGACGCCCAGGTAGACCAGCCACGCCGCGCCCGCGATGCGCAGCGCCTCGAACGCGACCTGCGAGGACGCGACGAGCACCGACAGGCCGAGCACCGCGGCGGACGTGTGGACGGCGAGCCCGCACAGCACGCCGACCGCCGTCCAGAAGCCTGCCCTCGCCGAGCGCAGGGCCGCGGTGCTGACGACCACGAAGTCAGGACCCGGCACCACGTAGGTCACCAGCAGGATGCCGAGGAACGCCGGAAAGTTCGTCATAGCATCAACTCTCGGGCCCGCCGCCGCTCACCGCACTGATCGCCATTGTATTTTCGGCAGATGCCGCCGAACGCCGAACTCGATTCGATCGACCGCCAGCTGCTGGCCATGCTGCAGAAGGATGGCCGGCGGGCGGTCAAGGATCTCGCCGCCGACCTGAACGTCGCGCCGTCGACCTGTGCCGAGCGGATGCGCGGCCTGCTGCGCCGAGGCGTCATATCGGGCATCCACGCGAGACCGGACCTGGCCGAACTCGGCCGCTCGGAGCAGGCCCTGCTCGGGATCCGGGTGCGCCCGCATTCCCGCGAGCTGCGTGACGGCCTGGTACAGGCGATGCTCGCGCGCCCCGAGGCGCTCGCCGTGTATCACGTGTCCGGCAACGACGACCTGCTCGTGCACATCGCGGTGCCCGATACTTCGGCGATGCGCGACTTCGTCCTGGACCGGGTCACCAGCCGTCCCGAGGTCGTCGCGGTGCAGAGCTACCTGATCTTCCAGGAGTGGCGCCAAGAGGTGATTGAGCCGCTTACCCCGTGAGCGGGCGCCCGCTCGGCGCCGAAGGGGGCTAGTGTCAGGCTATGCCGGCGGACTTGGAACAACAGATCCTGAACTTCCTGCAAGCGATGAAGATCGACGACAGACCGGCCACCTTGGGTGACCTGGCCCGCCGTTTCGGCGCCAGCAAGGACGTCATCTCCCGATGTGCGCGGCACATGGTCGACGCCGGGCTCGCGCAGCCGTCGATGATGACGATCCACGACACGAGCAAGCTGCACGGGCTGCTTCCGCAGCCTGTCGTGCGCACGCCGTAGGCGCCCGATCTCGTAACGCGTCCGCGGAGGTTGCACCTCCGCGGTACTGACTCGCCCCGTGCGCGGCTGCTGCGCCGGCTGATGCCCTGCCGGAGCGCCGCATGGCCAAACCACCGCGAACGTCCCTGGACGTGGACGACCCCGTCCACCAAGCGGGAGGGATGCCAGGTAGACGGGGCGCGACCGTGATGTTACGACGCGTGGCAGCCGTGCGCTAGATGTCACGGACACTCATCTCTAAGTCAGATCTGAAAGTGCGCGCCGATTGCCGATATCCGGCTTCCCGGCCGTGTCGACCATCCGAACATGTGGACTTTCTGGTTCTTTCGGCCGGGATGCGCCCTTGCGTGCGCTTCTCACTGACTGGTCGGTCAAGTTCGGTCGCATCGTGCCGATAGGACCCAAGGCGATCACAGCAGCCACGGGCGATATGTCATGAGGAGCGCACCGGTGTACGCAACAACCGAGCAGTCACGAGTCGGCGCCTGGCAGGTGGCGCGATGAAGACGTCGACGAGGTCGCAGGGACTGCGCTACAGGTATCGACTGATGGCGGCGATGCTCGTCGTGTCACTGCCGATGACGGTCGTGCTGGCGGTACTGCTGACCACCAAGGCATCGTCCAGCCTCACCGATGCGGCGCAGCGCAAGGGCATCAGCGTGGCCCGCGCAGTGGCCCTGCGGGTCGAGGACTGGCTCTCCGAGCGACGTGAGAGCTTGACCGTGATCGCGGAAACGTCCGCAGCCGGACGTCTGAGCGCGCGGGAAACCGGCGCCGAGCTGACCAAGATCGACAAGACCTACAACGACTACTCGCTGCTCGAGATCACCGACGTGACCGGAAAGGTGACTGCCACCAGCCGGCCCGGCGTCAGCATCGTGACGGCTGGGCAGCCGTGGTTTCGCAGCGCCGTGGCCGGACATTCGGTCGTGACGTCGCCGGTGCTGCGCGATGGTCACGTGCAATGGATCCTGGCCGAGCCGATCCGCGGCGACAGCGGCCGCCCGCAGGGCGTGGCGATCGCGAACCTCGACCCGACGATTCTCGCCGAGCTGCTCAACCCGGAGCTGGACAACGGCGATGCGGTCGTGGCAGTCGACAGCCAGCACCGGCTGATCTACGACACGGCAATGGGCAAGGTCGCCGACGACACCGCCCTGGTCGCAGCCGGAGCCCTGAGCACGACGATCGACAACGCGGCGACCCGCCAGGCGACGTCCAGTGGGCAGCCGGGCACGGCCCGATTCACCGACTCGACGGGCCGTCAGCTGATCGGCGGCTACGACGTCGTCGACGACCTCAACTGGGTGCTCGTCGCCCAGCGGCCGGCCAGTGCCGTGCTGGCGCCGGTGACCAGTCAACGCAATCGCGCCATCCTCGTCGTCAGCCTCGCCGCCGTCATCGCCATCGCCGCGGCTTTGGCGTTCGGCATCCGCGAGGGCCGCAAGTTGCGTGGCCTGGCCGACGAGACATCCAACGCCGGGCTCGAGGTGAACTCGGCCGCCGCCGAAACTTTCCGCATCGTCGGACGAGCTGGCCGCCACGACGACGCAGCAGAGCGCGTCGGTCACGCAGACCACTGCGGCCACCGAGGAGCTGGCTCGCGCCTCGGCCAGCATCGCCGAGACCGTCGACGAGGTCGCGCGGCAGACTGCCGAGACACGCGACAGCCTCGAACAGGCCGAGGCCGACGTCACCCTCTCTGGCGAGCGCACGCTCGCGCTGGCCGGCCGGATCAACGACATCGACCGTCTGCTCGAGCTGATCAACGACATCGCCGACCAGACCAACCTGCTCGCACTCAACGCCGCCATCGAAGCGGCCCGGGCCGGCGAGAACGGACTCGGCTTCGCCGTGGTCGCCGACGAGGTCCGCCGCCTCGCCGAGCGATCGAAGGTGTCCGCCGCGGAGATCGCCGACATCGTCGCGGCCGTCCAAGGCGAGACCAACGCGACGGTCATGGCGATGGAGACCGGTGCCAAGCAGATGCATCAGGGCCTGGCCCTGCTGGCCGCCGTCACCGACGCCAACGACCAGGTCCGGCTGACCACTCAGCAGCAACGGTCGGCCACCGTCCAGGTAGTCGAGACGATGGAACAGCTCACCGACTCGAGCAGGCAGGTCTCCGCGACTGCCCAGCAGATCGCTGCCGCGGCGGGCAGCCTGGCCGATCTGGCCGGCAATCTCGAAACGGCGGCCGCCGCGGCGAAGGAACGTTACTGACATGGCTGCGCGGCTATGACCATCGACGCGACAGTGCTGGTCGCCGATGACTCGCTGGTGATCCGCGCGGTCGTCCGGGCCGGTCTGGAGGCGTACGGGTACCGCGTCACCGAAGCGGACGACGGGCCGGCCGCGATCGAGCAGTGCCGGCGGCACGCCCCCGACGTGGTGCTTCTCGACATCGAGATGCCCACCCTGAACGGCCACCAGGTACTAGCCCAGCTCAAGAGCGACCCGGAGCTCAAGGACATCCCAGTCGTCTTCCTCACGATCCGTACCGGGGTCGGTGACGTCGTCGACGCGTTGCGCAGCGGCGCGCACGACTACCTCAGGAAGCCGTTCGAGCCGGACGAGCTGGTGGCCCGTGTGGGCGCCGCCCTGCAGGTCAAGCGACTGCAAGATCAGCTTCGCGAGCGCAACACCCTGCTGGAGCAGATGAACCGCACGGACACGCTCACCGGCCTCTACAACCGCCGGCATCTCGAGGAAGAGCTCGCCAGGCAGCACCTCGACGCCCACCGGCACGGCGATCCGATCGTGTTGCTCCTGCTCGATCTCGACCAGTTCAAGCGCGTCAACGACACGTACGGCCACCCCGCTGGCGACCTCGTGCTGTGCGAATTCGCCCGCCGGCTGCGCGAGCAGGTCCGAGCCGGCGACACGGCCGGCCGATGGGGCGGCGAGGAATTCCTCGTCATCCTGCCCCGGACCGACCTCGCCGGCGCGATGCAGCTCGCCGACCGGATCCGCACCGCCACGGCCGACTCGCCGATCGTCGTCGGCGGCGACAGCATCCACGTGACGGTGAGCGGCGGATGCGCCATCGGCCCGGTGGACGCGCCGGGCGAGCTTGTCCGGCTGGCCGACGCGCGGATGTATGCGGCCAAGCGGGCCGGCCGGAACCAGATCGTCAGCGCGACACCGGCCGAGCGGAGTTAGCGACCCGACCAGGCGGATATCGTCGCAAGCATGGATCTCGATCTGGCGCGGGACGTCCTGCGCGTGCAGCATCACGCCGTGCTGGCCACCGTGCGACCCGACGGCCAGCCGCAGATGTCGCCCGTGCTGGCCGTTCTCGACGACGAGGGCTACGCCGTGATCAGCACCCGCGAGACCGCGTACAAGGTGCGCAACCTTCGGCGCGACCCGCGGGCCTGGCTTTGCTCGCTGCCGGACGCCTTCTTCGGCGGTCAGTGGGTCCAGGTCGAGGGTGCGGCGGATGTCGTGTCATTGCCCGAAGCGATGGACGGGCTCGTCGCCTACTACCGGGCGGCCTCCGGCGAGCACCCCGATTGGGACGACTACCGGCGTGCGATGCTGCGCGACAAGCGTTGCCTGATCCGGATCCGGATCGAGCGCGCCGGCCCCGATCGCGAAGGCTGAGCGGCGAGGCTCAGCTGTCGAGGGCGACGAAGTCGCGGACTCGGAACAAACGCAGGATCTGGCGACGGACGATGCCGAACCCGGCGCGGCTCTCGTCGTGATAGATCCGTGGCGAGTCGGAGTGCAGCGTCCCGCCCCTGGTCACGAGGTCGAGCTCTCCGGCCGCCAGGACGTTCTTGACCCAGTCGCTGTGCGAGCCGTAGAACAGCCCGATCACCGGGCCGTTCGACGTCGGGAACACGGCAACCGGTGTGCGATAGGTGCGGCCGGACTTGCGTCCGCGATGCACGACGACGCCGAGGCCGGGCATGCGTGGCGCTACGCGCCGCAGC
>DASXRA010000514.1:0-2479 GCA_036506855.1 Jatrophihabitantaceae bacterium | reverse complement strand
GGTCGGCGTCCACCACTAGCGGCCCGCGCGCGACGTTGAGGATCCGCACGCCGTCCTTCATCTTCGCGAAGGCGGCGGCGTTCAACCAGCCTTCGGTCTCCTTCGTCTTCGGCAGGTGCACCGTGACGAAGTCGGCGACGGCGTAGACCTGATCGGGGTCGGCTGCCCGCTCGACCCCGAGCTCGCGGAAGCGCTCGGCGGCCAGGTACGCGTCGAACGCGATCACCCGCATGCCGAAACCCCGCGCGCGGTGTGCAACCAGCTGGCCGATCCGGCCGAAGCCGATGACGCCCAGTGTCTTCTCGTGGAGCTCGACACCGCTGAACTTCGCGCGGTCCCACGCCCCGCCGATCAGCGAGGCATGCGCCTGCGGCACGTTGCGGGCCAGCGCCAGCAGCAGTGCCATCGTGTGCTCGGCCGCCGTGATCACGTTGGACTGCGGAGCGTTCGCGACCAGGACGCCGCGACGGGTTGCTGCGTCGACATCGACGTTGTCCACCCCGACGCCCGCACGCGCGATGACACGCAGCCGGTCCGCTTTGGCGAGCAGGTCGGCGTCGACCTGAGTGGCCGAGCGGATCAGGATGCCGTCGAAGTCGGCGATGCGACGCTCGAGCTCGGCGCGATCCCAGCTGGTCCCGATCTCGACCTCGAGCCCGGCGCGCTGCAGCAGTTCGATGCCGGACTCGCCGATCTTCTCGGCGACGAGCACCCTCATGCCGTCGTCGCCACTACCCAGTCGATGCACGCCGTCAGCGCCTCGATGTCCGCCGGCTCGATCGCCGGGAACATCCCGATGCGCAACTGGTTTCGGCCGAGCTTGCGGTACGGCTCGACGTCGACGATCCCGTTGGCGCGCAGCGTCCTGGCGACGGCCGCCGCGTCCACGTCGTCGGCGAAATCGATCGTGCCGACGACCAGCGAGCGCTTGGCCGGATCTTTGACGAAGGGCGTCGCATACTCCGACGCCTCCGCCCAGCTGTACAGGTGACCGGACGATGTGCGCGTCCGGCCGACACAGAAGTCCAGACCGCCGCCCGCGAGCATCCAGTCGAGCTGGTCGGCGAGCAGCAGCAACGTCGCCAGCGCAGGCGTGTTGTAGGTCTGGTCCAGTCGGGAGTTGTCCAGCGCCGTCGCCAGCGACAACGAGGTCGGCGTCCACCGGTCCGTCGCGCCGCCGAGCTCGCCGATCCGCTCGATCGCCGTCGGGCTGAGCACCGCCAGCCACAGGCCGCCGTCCGAGCCGAACGACTTCTGCGGCGCGAAGTAGTAGGCGTCGGCATGGCTCACGTCGACCGGCAACCCGCCGGCGCCCGAGGTGGCGTCGATCAGCACGAGCGCGTGGTCGGCGCCGGCCGGACGCCGCACGTCGACCATCGCGCCGGTCGACGTCTCGTTGTGCGCCCACGCGACGACGTCGGCATCGGCGTCGGCAACCGGTTCAGGCGCGTCGCCGGGCGGCGCGGACACCACGATCGGGTCGGCCAGGAACGGCGCGCCGCGCGTGACGCCGGCGAACTTCTGGGTGAACTCGCCGAACGCCAGGTGCAGCGCGCGCCGGCGGACGAGGCCGCACGCGGCGGCGTCCCAGAACGCCGTCGAGCCGCCGTTGCCGAGCGCGACCTCATAGCCGTCGGGCAGCGCGAACAGCTCGCGCAGGCCGTCCCGCACCTGTCTTACGACGGCCCTCACCGGCGCCTGGCGGTGCGAGGTCCCCATCAGGTCGTGCCGGGCGGACAGCCGGGCGAGGGCCTCGGGACGCACCTTGGACGGCCCGCATCCGAAGCGGCCGTCGGCCGGCTTGAGATGCTTCGGGATTTGCAACGTCTCGTCGATCAGGGTCAAGGCGAGCTCTCTACTCGGTCAGGCTCGGGCGGCAATCACGGGCGCCGCCAGGCGGCAGGTCGGCTCGTGCGATGTTAAACGATCGTGCTCGAACTTACTCCGGGCTTACCGCGCGCCGGATCCGGCGGCCGTGCCCGCGCGGTAGAGAGCCAGAGCGTCGGCCGCGGAGAGCGCCGTGTCGTAGAAGGCGAACTCGTCGAGCGTCCCGGCGAACAAGCCGCTGTTGTTGCCTCGCCGACCGAGGTCGATGGCTGCCGTCGCCGATGTCGCAAAGGTGCGCCACGACGCAGATCCGGCCAGATCGCCGTCCACGTAAAGCAGGGTCGACGACCCCTGCTTGACGCACACGGCCAGGTGCCGGTGTCCGTCGTCATAGACGCCAGCGCTGTCGACGGACTGCCCACCACCGCCGAATGGTGCGTACGGGCCTGGAATGACCCTGATCGGCCGTGGTAATCGCCCGTCAGCGGCGCCTGACAGGCGGTCGGCCGGGGCAGTGGACGTCGATGACTTGATTCTGCTCGATCACGACAGTGACTCGGTCAGGTCGCCAGTCGGTGGTAATGGCTGTGGGCAGTCCTTGCTGATCGTCGACGCCGATGGCGCGGAGGGTGACCACCGGCGTCTCGACCTC
>DASXRA010000513.1:0-2855 GCA_036506855.1 Jatrophihabitantaceae bacterium | reverse complement strand
TCGTCGTCGCCGAGCAGAGCGTCGCCCACCTGGCGGCCGACCCGCCGCTGGCCCGCGCCCTCGCCGCGACGCTGCGTCGCACGGTCGCCGATGCCACGGCATGGGAACGTGCCGTCGAGATCGAACGGGGCCGGCAGATGTGGTCGTTGTCCCGTCCCCGCAAGGAGGGCTGATGTATCCCACGTTGCAGACCGACCCGGCGAAGGCCGCGTGGATCAAGAACACGGTCGCCGAGCTCGCCGCGTTCGGCGAGGAGCACCGCGACGAACTCGACACCGCCAATCGCGCGAACCGGTTTCCCCGCGAGCTGTACCGCGAACTCGGCCGGCGCGGCTACCTCGGCCCGCTGGTCCCGGCCGAGTTCGGCGGCCTCGGCGGCGGCGTTCCCGAGTACGTGGTGATCAGCGAGGAGGTCGGCCGGCACGGGCTCGTCTCGGGGCAGATCGCCGCACAGGGGCAGCGGTGGCTGCTCGACTGGGGCACCGACGAGCAGAAGGATCGCTGGCTTCGTGGCATCGCGACCGGCGAGATCGTCTTCTCCGAATCGATCAGCGAGAAGAACGCCGGCTCGTCGTTCAAAGCCATGAAATCAACGGCGGTCCGCGACGGCGGCGACTGGCTGCTCACCGGCAGCAAGACGCACATCAACCTCGGTGCGGACTGCGACGTGACCCTCTTCTACGCGATGGCACCCGAGGGCCTGACCAGCTTCCTCGTCGACATGACGCTTCCGGGCATCCGCACCCACGTGACCCGCGCGATCGGGCTGCGGCTGATCCGCACCGCCGACGTCGAGTTCGACGACGTCCGGATCCCGGATTCCGCCCGCCTGGGTCCGGTCGGCGGCGGCCTGCAGACGTTCCTGTCCACCTTCAACATCAGCCGGCTCGGCAATGCCTCCGAGCTGATCGGTCTCGGCCGCCGCGCCCTCGAACTCGGCCTGCGCTACGCCGGCGAGCGCGAGGTCGGCGACGGCGTGGTCACCGACTTCCAGGGCATCCGCTGGATGGTCGCCGACGCCTGGACGTCCCTGCAGTCCGCGTCGCTCGCCCGGGACGACGCGGCGATCGCCCACGAACGCGGCGAGGACATCGCCCTGCAAACCACCACGGCGAAGCGACTCGCGATCTCGGCCGCCGACCAGGCGTCCGACGCCTCGTACAGCCTCGTCGGCGGGCACGGCCTGTACTTCGACACGCCATTCACCGAGATCGCGAACGACATCAAGGTCCTCAAGGTGGCCGGCGGCTCGACGGAGATCATGCGCAACTACATCGCGCAACGCATCCTGAAGGACCCGGGGCACGAGGGTCTGGCATGACCAACCTGCCCGCGACCAACCTCGCGCGCGCGATCCTCGACCAGGCGGCCGCCCGCCCGGACCTGCGGATCGGCACCGTCGACGACCAGGTCGAGCTCGCCGACGCGGTCGCACTCGCCGCCGGTCGAGCCGCTGATCTCGGGCTACGGTCAGGCCAGCGGGTCGCCCTCGTCGCACCCACCTCGACCGACTACATCGTCACCTGGCTCGCCTGCCTGTTCGCCGGCACGCCGGTGGCCTTAGTGAATCCGGCCTACCCCAACGAATTGGTCGAGCGCATGCTCGCTCCGCTCGCCCCCGACGTCGTGCTGGGCACCGAGGAGATCGGACGCGCGCGCGGTGCCGGTCGCTCCGCCCCGGACGGCCTGCCCGGCCTTGCCGCCGACCGCTTCGACGTCGCCTCCTACATGCACACGTCCGGCACCACCGGGTTGCCGAAGTTCTGCGCCCAGACCCACGACTACTTCCAGCGCCTGGCATCCGCGATGACCGCTGCCCTCGATCTGACCCCCGCAGACCGCGTGCTCGCGCCGCTTCCGCTGTTCCACATCAACCCGATGGGCTACGGCATCATCTCGGCGCTGCTCACCGGTGCCGACGCGCTCACCGTGCCGAAGTTCTCCGCGACCGGATTCTGGCCGGCCGTCGTCACCGAGCAGGTCACGGTGCTCATCCTGCACGCGCCGCCGGTCGAGATCCTCAAGAAGGCAACGACCACGACCGATGTCACCGGGCACCGGGTGCGCACGATGTTCTACGCCGACGCCGACTTCCTGCGCCGGTTCGCCATCCCGGCCGCGGTGTCCGGCTACGGCTCGACGGAGGCCGGCGGCGTCTCGCACCTGCATCGCTGGTCGGCCGGCGACGACATCCCGGCCGACGCGAGCCGACACGGCGGCGCGGGCCGGGCCGACATCGAATGGCGTCTCGACGAGAACGGCACGATCTTCGTCCGCGAACGCGAGCACGCGGCGCTGTTCGACGGCTACGTCACCGCCGGGGGCGTGGATCCCGCACGCGACGCGGAAGGCTGGTTCGACACCGGCGACCTCGGCCGGGCAGCCGGCGAGGACTACCTCGTGTTCCTTGAACGCGGCGCGGAGTCCATCCGGGTCAAGGGCGAGTTCGTCCCGATCCCCTACGTCGAGAACCACCTCGCGGCGGTCGAGGGCATCACCGACCACGCCGTGTGGAAGCGCAAGGGTGCCCTCGTCGATGAGGAGGTCGTGCTCTACGCCGTGGCGGACGCGCTGCCGGTCGACCAGCTCCGCACCCGGATCGCGGAGCTGCCCGCCTTCATGCAGCCGGTCGCCGTCGCCCGGGTCGCCGCCCTTCCGCGCGACGCGGCAGCCGGCAAGGTGCAGCGCCGCCTGCTGGCTGAGCACCACGTCCTCGACTGGGTGGAGCTGCGATGACGCTGCTCCCCGCCTCGGCCCTCCGCTCCGCTCCTCGCTGCGTTCCTCGCTTCGCTGCGGTACTCGCTGCGATGCTCACGGAGGACCTCGTCTCATGACGCTGCTCCCCGCCTCGGCCC
>DASXRA010000512.1:0-1526 GCA_036506855.1 Jatrophihabitantaceae bacterium | reverse complement strand
GACATGCTGGCCCGCGAACGTCCCGGCACGATCGTCAACGTGATCTCGTCCTCGGAACTGGGCGGCCAGCCGTTCCTGGCGCCCTACGTCGCCGCCAAGGCCGGCCTGGCCGGGCTGACCCGCAACGCGGCGCACGCGCTGCGGTGGAACCGGATCCGGATCAACGGGCTGGACATCGGCTGGACCGACACCGAGGGCGAGGACGCGACGCAGCGGGAGTTCCACGGCGCCGGCGACGATTGGCTCGAGCGGGCAAGCGCATCCGTGCCGATGGGCAAGCTGGGCCAGGTCGACGAGATCGCCGACTTCGTCGTGTTCCTGCTGTCCGACCGGAGCGGTGTGGTCACCGGATCGGTCATCGACTGGGATCAGATCGTCTTCGGCGGCCTGGACTGAAAGGCGATCGCGCATGCGAATCGGGCTGATCGGCCTCGGCCGGATCGGGTCGTTCCACCTCGACACGCTGACGGCGCTGCCGAGCGTCGAGACGCTCGTCGTCTACGACCCGGTGTCGGCGTTGGCAAAGCAGGCCGAGCAGCGCGTCGGCGTCCAGGCCGTCGACAGCACGGCAGCGCTGCTGTCGTCAGGGCTGGACGGCGTCGTCATCGCGGCTGCGACCGACGCGCATCCCGAACTCATCGGCTTGGCGGTCGCGGCAAAGCTGCCGGTGTTCTGCGAGAAGCCGGTCGCCGCGACGGCCGCGGAATCCGTGCAGGTGCAGCGCCTCGTGGACGGCAGCGCGGTGCCGGTGCAGATCGGCTATCCACGTCGTTTCGACAAGGGATTCGTCGCCGCCCGTGCCGCCGTCGCGTCCGGGGAGCTGGGCTGGCTGCACACGGTGCGCTCGACGACGCTCGACCCGGCCCCACCACCGGCGGCCTACATAGCGCGCTCGGGCGGAATCTTCCGCGATTGCAGCGTCCACGACTTCGACGCGATCCGGTGGGTCACCGGGCAGGAAGTCCGGCAGGTGTACGCGACCGGCAGCAACCAGGGCGACGACTTCTTCGTCGAGGCGGGCGATGTCGACACCGCTGCCGCGGTGCTGACGCTTTCCAGCGGGACCCTCGCCCTGGTGTCGAACACCCGCTACAACCCGCGCGGCTACGACGTGCGCCTCGAGGTGCACGGCTCGCGCGACAGCATCGCCGTCGGCCTGGACGAGCGGCTTCCGCTGCGCTCGGTCGAACCCGGCGTCGACTTCCCTCACCAGCAACCGCACAGCTTCTTCATCGACCGTTTCGCGGACGCGTTCCGCGCCGAGCTCACTGCATTCACCGAAGTCGTCGCCGGAACACGTACCTCGCCGTGCACTGTCGCCGACGCGCTCGAGGCAAGCTGGATCGCCGAGGCGGCAACGCTGTCGCACCAGGTTGGACGTCCCGTCGACGTATCCGAAGTCAAGCGCAACTGATCTACTTGCCGGGTGAGCGCCAGCGAATCGATTGCCACCCTGCTGCATGAGGCTGCCGAGACGCATCATCAGGTTTACCGGATCACCGACGGCAGTGACGACGACTGGGCGA
>DASXRA010000511.1:0-2219 GCA_036506855.1 Jatrophihabitantaceae bacterium | reverse complement strand
GTGACAGCCGCCGCAAGCATGCGATGGCACAGCCTTCGAACGTTGCGCACGGTAATCCTCACGGAGCTCGGGTGATGTCGCGGACTTCGTCACCAAGAGGATCGGCGGCGCAGGGCGCCAGTTGAGCCTCAGACGACGAATCGCAGCGGCACGTTCTGGCAGGCCTTGACCATCACGTGGTAGCGCTTGTAGCTATGGCCCTTGTAGCTGGCCCACACGACGTAGTCCTGGCCACTGGCCAGCGCGTCGATCACGTAGTACCCGAGCTTGCGGCGTGCCTGCCCCCAGCCCTGCAGCGGCTTGGAGCCGTCCGGGTTGAGCATCGACCAGGCATGAATCGAGCCGAACGACAGCTTGGTGCCGTTCTTGTTGGTCAGGGTGCCTTGGATGGTGCCGGTGCTCCCGTTGCCGAGACCGCAGTGCAGCGGAGCCATCAGCCGGACGGTGCCCTTGTTGACCGGGATCGCGCGGCGGTTCACGAACCCGTAGCGATGCGTGTCGAGCGGGCCGTCGCACGACGCGCACGACTTGGGCAAGTTCGTCCGCGTCCAGACCTCGATCCACACCTTGACCGCGTTCGCAGGTAGGTGGCTGAGGCGCCAGCTGCGCGTAGTGGCGGACGTGTGCACGGCACCGTTGCCGGAGACACTCTTGTTCATCCAAATGCTGACGGTGTACGCGGGGGTGCGGCAGCCGTTCAGGTCGAGGATCTTGCCGTACTTGTCGACGACGGCCAGGCCGATTTGCGCGTTGATGTCGCGGCCGTCCTGGCCGATAAGAGTGCCGCCGATGTACTTGCTCGACACGGGCGAGCACCGCGTGGTCGCGGCTGCTGGCGTCGCGGTCGCCACGGCGACGAGTAGGGGCGCGGCCACCAGCGCCACGCATGCGGCGGCGAGGGTCCATCGTGGGGTACGTCTGGACACCAGTGCGCTCCGATCGGTTCTGCGGCTGGCCGTGCGGCTACAGCCCATCTGCGGTGCCTATCGGCAGCTACCGCGCGGACATGAGTCCGACTCGTGCACTAACGCCCGGCGAGATCACCGTCGACGCGAAACGCCGACCGCAGCGCGTCGCGCCAATGCCGCAGCGGCGTCAGGCCGGCGCGGCGCCACGCAAGGCCTGACAGCACGGAGTAGGCCGGACGCGGGGCCGGGCGCGGGAACGCCTCGGTGGTCGTAGGCAGCACACGTGCCGGGTCGGCGCCCAGCTCCTCGAAGATCGCCTGGGCGAAGCCGAACCAGGTGGTCTCGCCGGCGTTCGTGCAGTGGTAGACGCCCGCCGGCGCGCCGCTTCGCCCGAGCTCGACCAGCGCAACCGCGAGGTCGGCCGACCAGGTGGGCGCGCCGTGCTGATCGTCGACCACGCTGATCGTGTCGCGTTCGCGCTCGAGGCGGGCGATCGTCTTGACGAAGTTGGCACCGGTCGCGCCGTAGACCCATGCGGTCCGCACGACGTAAGACGCGTCGGGCAGCAGGTCGCGTACCGCCTGCTCGCCGCCGAGCTTGGTGCGCCCGTATGCCGACCTCGGCCCGGTCGGGTCGCCGACGTCGTACGGCACGCTCGCGTCGCCGGCGAACACGTAGTCGGTGGAGACCTGGATCAGCTTGCCGCCGTGCCCGGAGACCGCTGCTGCGATCGTGGCCGGCCCGACCGTGTTCACCCGGTGGGCGGCGTCCTCGTCGGACTCCGCCGCATCGACGGCGGTGTAGGCGGCGGCGTTGACGACGACGTCCGGCGCGAGATCCGCGACCGCCTTGGCCACCGCCGTCGAGTCGGCAATGTCGAGTTCGGAATGGCGCAACGCCAGCACCTCGTCGCCGGAGTCGGCCAGCGCGTGCTGAAAGTCAGTGCCGAGCTGGCCTCCGGCCCCGGTGATCAGCCAGCGCAACTAGGGCCTGTCCTGTGGATCTTGGCCGTCGCGAGCGGCTAACCGGAATGGCGAGGCTGCGCCCACATCGGAGGAGGCCATAGCCGCCCCTATGGACGACGACGACAACGCAGCCAGACGCCCATCGGGGCGTCGTGCAGCAGGCTGAAGATCCACAGGACAGGCCCTATTGGCCGTTCTCGGCGTACCGCGCCTCGACAGCAGCCTTCAGCGGGCGCCACCAGGCCTCGTTCTCGGTGTACCAGCGGATCGTGTCGGCAAGGCCGGCGCGCAGGTGAGTGAACGACGGCGTCCAGCCCAGCTCGTCGCGCAGCTTCGACGAGTCGAT
>DASXRA010000510.1:0-4413 GCA_036506855.1 Jatrophihabitantaceae bacterium | reverse complement strand
GTACGGGTTGACCGGCGTTCTCGGCTGGCTTCCGGTCACCGGCCTCGCGATCGTGGTGCTGATCGCCGGCTTCCAGCTCCGTCGGCTGCTCAACGGCTTGACCACGCTGATGCGGCCGGGGACCGGCAGCATGATGCTCGGCCCGATGACACGACGGATCTTCCAGGATCTGGTGAGCCGGGCTGTGACACGCCGCGTTCTCGGGCCGGAGACGGCGAACGTCCGTCGGCGCGAAGGGCGTGGGTCGTCAGGCGGGCAGTCCGACGCGGGTTCGTCCCGCCGGTTCCGGATGGCGCCGGCCATCGGTTCGGGCAGTGCTGTGACGTCCACCGCCGTGCGCGAGTACGGCGGCCGCCGCGGCGACTCGCAGCCCGCGCTGACCGCGGGACCGTCGGTCGCGCCCTCGGTGAACGGACGAACGTCGGCCGGTGACCGGTTCATGCCCAAGCCGAAGCAGATCACCGCCGTTCAGGTGCCCTCGGCAGCGGGCCAGACCCTGTGGCGGACCGACAAGGACAAGGTCAAGGTTCCCGCGACGACGTCCGCGAGTCGTGGCAGACAGTTGTCCAGGCCGTCGACCAGCCAGACGCGCGCCTCGCGGTACGAGGTGTCCGACCACAGCCACTCGGCGAGCCTGCGCGATGGCCCGCCGAAGGCTCCGCGCGAGCATCGCCGGCCCAGGGCGAAGACGAACTCCGTCGCCCCGAAGCCGTTCCGCGAGTACACGAAGGTCTCGAAGCAGGGCACGACGATCCTCGTGCCCTCCGGCAGGTGATCGGTCGTGGTCGGCCCGCCGCGCGACCCGGACAAGCCGCGCGAGCCGGAGAGCTGGCGCGACTGGATCCGCGCTGACTACGAGTACCCGGAGGACTTCGGCACGCTGTCGCGTGCGCAGCGACGACGCGCGAAGCGCAGCTGGCGACGCGAGGACCAGGCTCAACGGATGGCCTGGTTGCGGGAGCATCGGCAGGCCGAGCCGGCCGGGCCCGGCGGCGTCCTGGTCGCGATCGTCTTCCTCGCGATCGTCATCCTCGGCTTCGGCGGCGCTCTCCCGCGGTTGCTGCACCACGGGAAGGCTGACCGCCCGCCCGTCGGTCTCCTGACGCCCGCGGCGAGCGCGCCCGTCGACCCGCCGTCGGCACCGGCGACGTCCGCCGCGCCGAGCTGGACCTCGCCGCCGTCGGTCACCCCGACATCGCCTTCGCCCAAGGCGTTGCCGACCGCGACGCAGCGCGCGACGGCCGGCGATGTCGCCGCCGCGTCGCGCGTCGCCGGGCTCTGGGCACGGTCGTTCTACACCCGGAACCCGGCGAAGGAGACCTACGAGCAGCTCGTCACCAAAGCTGCGCGGTACATGACGCCCGAGGTCAAGGCCAGCTTCATCGCGGCCGGCGACTCGACGTACCAAGCGCTGAAGAACGCTCATGGAACGTCGCGGGTGCTCGCGGTCCCCGTGTCGGCGCCGCGTCCGGGCACGGCGCCGGTCGACACGCCCCGGCGGATCACGCGGCTTGTGACCGTGAACGTCCAGATCACCGGGACCAAGCCAGTGCAGATCACCGTGCCGCTGCGCGTGACGCTGATCCGCCAGGACACAACATGGCTCGTGAGTGACGTCGACGGGGGAGCGGGGACCTGATCATGTTCGACGACAATCACCGAAGCGGCTTCACGATGGTGGCCGTCGGACGCAACCTGCTGATCAAGGTCGGACTCGCCGGCGCGATGGTCGGCATCGTCGGGCTGCTCATGCTGGCGCCCTTCGGTACGCAGATCGACCAGGCAAGTGCGAACTGCCTGCCGGCAGTGGGGCGCGCCGACGATCCCAGACAGTCCGGCGCGGTGCACGAGGTTCAGATCGCGTTCGCGAAGCTGATCGACCAGATAGCGATCGTGCGCGGTCTTCCGGGGCGCGCGACGCTCGTCGCCATCATGACGGCGCTGCAGGAGTCTCAGCTGCAGAATCTGAACTACGGCGACAGGGACTCGCTCGGACTCTTCCAGCAACGCCCGTCTGCCGGTTGGGGAACCCCGCAGCAGATCCTCGATCCCGCCTACGCGATCGACGCGTTCTTCGGTGGTGACAAGCCGCCCAACCCGCCCGGACTGGTGGACATCAACGGCTGGACGTCGATGTCGTACACCGAAGCGGCGCAAGCCGTGCAGCAGTCCGCCTACCCGGACGCATACGCGCGGCACGAGCAGACCGCGCGCGACATCGCGGTCGAAGCCGGCATCAACCTGGACCGGCCCGGCGATCCCTACGCGGGGCGGTCCGGCCCACACCCGGCCGATCCGCCCGACCACGTCATGGACGGCTGTGGTGGAAGCAGCGAGTTGATCGCCGGCGAAGCCGTCGACTCACGCTGGCCGCCGGAGCAGCAGAACGTTCCCGATCCGACGGGTACCGGTGGATACGTCACGCCGCGGACCGCGGCCTGGGTCGCCGCGGTCAAGTCGGCCCTCGGTGTGTCGAGCATCGTCTGCTGGGATGCGCACGCCTGGAACCCGTCGAGCGATCATCCGCGCGGGAAGGCGTGCGACGTCATGGTCGGATCCGACGCACGTCGATCACCGCAGGAACGCGAGCGCGGCAACGCGATCGCGAACTGGGCCGTGCAGACCGCCGGGCAGACCGGCGTGCATTACGTCATCTGGTACGGCCAGATCTGGAGCGCTCGCAGGGGTCAGTGGATTCCGTACAACGGTGGCGGGATCTACGACCCCAACGACGCGAACGGCGGTCACTACAATCACGTCCACGTATCGCTCTACTGACCTCCGATGAGGATCCGAGATGACTGCTGCGCGGGACACCGGAGGTCCGGCCGAGATCGCCACGCGTCGAACGGCCATGCGTGGTGACGGTCGGCGGTTGCTCTACCAGGCACCGTGGTTCCTGGTCAGCCTGATCCTCGTCTCCACCCTCGGAACCATCCCCGGCTATCCCTGGGGCTGGCTCGTGGTCGTCGCCTGGCTGGCCTCCGGCGCGATCATGCTCGCCTCGCACGTCTGGGGATTCCTCACGATGCGCGGTCAACGTCTGCGCGAAGCGTCCGGGGTCGAGAAGGAAAGGCTGACGTTGGCAGTAGGCCCGGTGGCACACGTCGCGGGCGCGGATTCCGCGACGTACGGGTTGGGCGTGCGCGACGTCGAGGCTCCTCTTGCCGCCGCGTCGCCCGGTCGCGTGCTGGCGGTGACCCGGTGGGCGGCGACAACGCTGCCGCCGCGAGAGCTCGAGGCGGTGCTCGCGCGTGATCTCGGCCGGACGGACCGCCTGGACACGACATCCGGCAGGATCGCCTACTGGTACACGGTTCCAGCGCGGCTCCTTCTCGGGATCGCTCACGGGGTCAGCCGCGTGCTCGTCGCCATGATCAATCGGCTCCCCTGGCTGGGCTGGGCGATCACCGCATTCCTCGTGCTGTGCTGGATCGGGATGATTCTCACCAGCCAGCTCAAGGGCGCGGGCCTGATCGGCCTGATCTGGTACGCGACGCCTGTCGTCGCGCCGGTGTTGCTCGCGGCCGTCAGCCGCTATGCGGAGAAGCGTGCCGATCGGTCCGCCGCGCGGCTGGGCTACGGCGATGCGCTCATCAACGTGTTCCACTACTGGCATTCCGGCCGTGAAACCGGCCGACGCCGTTGGTTGCTCGGCACTCAGCCCGCGACCGAGGCGCGCGTCCGCGCGCTGGACAAACTCGCGGACAAGAATCGCAACCGCCCGAACACCTGAGCCCGCGCCTTTCGTCGTACTCGGGGATGACCTCAGTCCGCGAGAACTGTGACGTCGGTCGTCGCCTCCGGAGCCGCGAAGGCCAGGAGGCGGTTGCCTTCGGCAATGATCGACGCCACCGCCCGTTTCGGCAGCTTCGCCAGTGGCTGGATCTCGGCGCGTGCCGTCGTCTTGCCCTGCCGGACCAGGCGCCACACGGCCGACGCGAAGCCGTCGTACAGGACCGTGCCCCACGTCATCCGCTCGTTGAGGCGGGTCCACCCGGCCTGCGCGGACGGGCTGAGGAGCCGAGCGCGGTCCGCGTGCGACAGCAGGAGGTTGTCGAGCTCGGGCAGGAACCGCACCGGCGCCGGCACGTCCTCACCCGGCAGCTGCACCGAGTCCAGGTCGAACAGCTCCCGCCCGTTCTCGTCCACATAGACCCGCAGCCGCGGCCGCAACCGTTCCACCACCTCGGACAGCTTCGTCAACCCGGACCAGGTCTGTACGTCGGCCACCGACGCCGGACCGAACGCCGCGAGATACCGCAGCACCAGCTCGTCCACCGGCGCCGGCGCCAGCGGCCGCCCCAGCCAGGACTCGGCCGTCGTGAGCGTCGGGTTCCCGCCCTTGCCCCACACGCCCCGCGGGGGCACCTGGACGGTCGGCAGCAGGCACCGCACCGCGTGCGCCAGCAC
>DASXRA010000509.1:0-5191 GCA_036506855.1 Jatrophihabitantaceae bacterium | reverse complement strand
CGAGGACATTGGTGAGCCCGACCGAACCTTCGACACCCAGGTAGTCGGCAACCTTCGGTCGGCGCAGGTCGGCTTCGATCAAGCAGACGCGTCGCCCTGCCTGCGCAAGGGTGATCGCAAGATTGCACGCCGTGAGAGTCTTTCCCTCATCTTCAATCGCCGACGAGATCACGATGCGCCTGGGCGGGTTGTCGACGTCGGTGAACTGCAGGTTGGTGCGAATGGTGCGGAACGCCTCGGCGCGCGCGGCACGCGGCCGTAGTGCGATCAGGGGCTCCTTGCCGGCTTGCGGATTGTGAGCGACCAGACCCATAACACCGGCTCCCGTGATCGCCTGGGCGTCCTCCGTCGTCTTGACGGTCACGTCGAACTGGTCCCGCATCACTGCCATGGCGATGCCGACCACGATCCCGATGACGAGGCCGAGAGCAAGGTTCAGAGTCGGTAGCGGAGACGACGGAGCCAACGGGACTGAGGCGGGCCTGAGCAGGGTTACCGTCACCGGCGACGCGTCGCCTTGGTTGGGGGCCTCGATTGACTCGATAGTGGTGGCCATGTGCCTGGCGATCGCATTCGCGATCTGGGCCGCCATCTTCGGGTCCTTCCAGCGCACACTCAGATCGATGAGAACGGTGTCCGTCGGATTGGTGGCGGACAGGTGCCTGGTGAGGGCGGCGGCCGAAACACCCAGACGTAGCTCATCGATGACCGGTTGGACGACCAATGGACTGCCGGCAGCGTGCGTGTATGACTGCACGCGCGCCAAGGCGTACTGCGACGCCTGCTGCAAAGTCATGTTCTTGTCGGAGAACGCTGCACTCGTGGCGGAGACGAAGGACTCGGTGCGCGCCGTATACGTCTTCGGCGTCACCAGCGTTATCGCGAAGCCGATGAGCCCGCCCACGATCGTGAAACTGACGATGATCAGCCAGCGCTTGCGGAGGATCGTCAGGTAATCGCGAAACTCCACGTGGCGTCTCCCTACGAACAGTCCTTAACCCTGTGCCCGAATCGCAGGGCCGCGATGGCGCAGTTCTAACCGTCACGATACTTCAGAGCCGCCAGACTTCCTGCCGGATCGGCCGGGCAGGTATCGCGATGCAGCGGATTCGTCCTCCACGTCGAACTCGGTGACGATCGCGCTGGGCAGATCGGCGCGGGGCGGACTACTCATCCGCGATAGTGCTGTTCGGAGCCGACTGCCGTGATATTCTTAACCGGCAAATCACGCGGCTGAACGGGATCCGCCGGGGGCTTCGATTCCACGCGTGATCGCTTGTATCGGGGGATGCGGGTGAATTCGGGAAAAGTGGGCTACGCGCCTGGCGTGTTCGACATGTTCCACATCGGCCATCTCAACATCCTGCGAAATTCGAGACTGGCCTGCGATCACCTGATCGCGGGTGTCGTGTCGGACGAGCTTGCAATACGCGGCAAAGGCAGGGCTCCCGTCATCCCGCTACCGGAGCGTCTTGAGATCGTCCGGAGCATTCGGTACGTCGACGATGCTGTCGTCGAGGACCTGCCCAGCAAACTGGAGATGTGGGAGCGGCTGCGGTTTGACCTGATCATCAAAGGCGATGACTGGCGAGGTACCCCGAAGGGTCGCAGGCTCGAGCGGGATTTCGCGAGACTTGATGTTGAGGTGTTGTACCTGCCCTACACGGTGCAGACGTCGAGTTCGATGTTGCGGCGCGCCTTGCACCTTGAGGTTGCGCGAGCCGAAATGCGCTAGCGCCCTCGGGCAGTCCTGGGCCACGTCCAGCTGAGCTCCCGTCGATGTCGGATGCCGCGCGGCGAGCCTCGAGCCGCCACGTAGGCTGGACGCATCCCCCATCCGCATGCGGATCGGGGACAACTGCGCTGCCTGCTTTTGCCAAGGGATTCATCATGAGCCTGTCCGGACTGCTCGATGCAGCCCTGCCCGACCCTGCGCTCACCACCGCGCTCGATTCGATCGGGACGCCGTCGCTGACGATCAGCGGGCCAGCCGCGTTGCGCCCGTTCGTCATCGCCGCCGTCGCCCGGGAGCGCACTGTACTTGCGGCGACGAGCACCGGAGCCGAGGCCGAGGATCTTGCCGCGGCGCTGCGGTGCCTGCTGCCGCCCGACACGGTGGCCACCTACCCCGGCTGGGAGACGTTGCCGCACGAACGGCTCTCGCCACGTGCCGACACGGTCGGGCAACGACTCGCCGTGCTGCGACGCCTCGCGCATCCGACGGACGACGGCGACCCGACGACCGGGCCGCTGGCGGTCGTGGTGGCGCCGATCCGGTCGGTCTTGCAGCCGCAGGTGGCCGGTCTCGGCGACCTGGAGCCCGTCGCGTTGCGTGCAGGCGACGGAGGCCGCGAGCTGACCGACATCGCCGCCGACCTCGTCGCAGCCGGCTATGCCCGTGGTGAGCTGGTCGAGAAGCGCGGCGACTTCGCGGTGCGCGGCGGCATCCTCGACGTCTTCCCGCCGACCGAAGAGCACCCGTTGCGCGTCGAATTCTGGGGCGACGAGATCGAGGAGATCCGCTACTTCAAGGTGGCCGACCAGCGGTCTCTGGAGGTAGCCGAGCACGGTCTGTGGGCGCCGCCGTGCCGCGAACTGCTGCTGACGCCGGACGTCCAGGCGAGGGCGGCCAAGCTGCTCGGCGAGCACCCGGAGCTTGCCGAGCTGCTCGACCCGATCAGCCGCGGCGAGTCGGTCGAGGGCATGGAGGCGCTGGCGCCGGTGCTCGTCGACGACCTGCAACTCGTGCTGCACGGGTTGCCCGGCGGTTCGCACGTGATCGTCTGCGATCCCGAGCGCGTGCGCACGCGCGCCGCCGACCTGGTGCGCACGTCCGAGGAGTTCCTCGCCGCGTCCTGGGCAGTGGCGGCCGGCGGCGGAAAGGCGCCGGTCGACCTGGCAGCCGCGTCGCTGCGTTCGATCGAGGACGCCCAGGCCGAGGCTGCCGAGTTGGGCGTGCCGTGGTGGGGCATCACCCAACTAGGCGCCGAGATCACCAGCGCGTTCGAGTCCGCGCCCGCGTATCGCGGCGACACCGACGCGGCGATGAACGACATGCGGCAGTGGACGCGCGACGGGTGGCGCGTGGCGCTCGTCTTCGACGGGCACGGCACGGCTGAGCGCGCCGTCGAGCGGCTGGCTGCCGCCGAGGTGCCCGGTCGGCTGGCGTCCACTGTGGACACCGAAACTGGCGTCGTCGAGGTCACGACCGGACGCCTGGACGCCGGCCTCATCGCGCCGTCGCTGAAGCTGGCGTTCCTGACCGAGGCCGACCTCACCGGGCAGCGCGGTTCGCTCACCCGCGACACGTCGCGGATGCCGTCGCGGCGCCGCAACGCGATCGACCCGATCCTGCTGCAGTCCGGCGACTTCGTCGTGCACGAGCAGCACGGCGTGGGCCGTTACGTCGAGATGGTGCGGCGCACCATCAACGGCGGCGAGCGCGAGTACCTGATCATCGAGTACGCACCGGCCCGGCGTGGTCAGCCGGGCGACCGGCTGTTCGTGCCGACCGACTCCCTCGACCAGGTCACGAAGTACGTCGGCGGCGAGTCGCCGTCGCTCAACCGGCTCGGCGGCTCGGACTGGGCCAAGACGAAGGGACGGGCGCGCAAGGCGGTCAAGGAGATCGCCGCGTCGCTGATCCGCCTGTACAGCGCGCGGATGGCGACCAAGGGCTTCGCGTTCAGCGCCGACACCCCGTGGCAGCGCGAACTCGAAGACGCGTTCCCGTACGTCGAGACACCCGACCAGCTCGGCGCCGTCGACGAGGTCAAGGCCGACATGGAGAAACCGCTGCCGATGGACCGCATCATCTGCGGCGACGTCGGCTACGGCAAGACCGAGGTCGCCGTGCGAGCGGCGTTCAAGGCGGTGCAGGACGGCAAGCAGGTGGCCGTGCTCGTCCCCACCACGCTGCTCAGCCACCAGCACCTGTCGACGTTCCGCGAGCGGATGGCGCAGTTCCCGGTCGCCGTCCGCGAACTGTCGCGGTTCACGGCGCCGTCCGACGTCGAGGCCACGCTGGCCGGCATCGCCGACGGCACCGCCGACATCGTCATCGGCACGCACCGCATCCTGCAGCAGGCCGTGCGCTTCAAGGATCTCGGCCTGGTGATCGTCGACGAGGAGCAGCGGTTCGGCGTCGAGCACAAGGAGTACCTCAAGTCGTTGCGCACCGCCGTCGATGTGCTGACCATGTCGGCCACGCCGATCCCGCGCACGCTGGAGATGTCGCTGACCGGCATCCGTGAGATGACGACCATCCTGACGCCGCCCGAGGAGCGGCATCCGATCCTCACGTTCGTCGGCGCGCACGACCCGCGGCAGATCGGCGCGGCAGTCCGCCGCGAGCTGCTCCGTGACGGGCAGGTCTTCTACATCCACAACCGGGTCGAGTCGATCAACCGCGCGGCGTCACGGCTCGCCGACCTGGTGCCCGAGGCGCGCATCGCCGTTGCGCACGGGCAGATGGGCGAGGACGCGCTCGAGCAGGTCATGATCGGCTTCTGGGAGAAGCGCTACGACGTGCTCGTGTGCACCACGATCGTGGAGTCCGGACTGGACATTCCGAACGCCAACACGCTGATCGTCGAGCGCTCGGACGTGTTCGGCCTCTCCCAGCTGCACCAGTTGCGCGGACGGGTGGGGCGGGCGCGCGAACGCGGCTACGCGTACTTCCTGTACCCGCCCGAGCGCCCGCTGACCGAGACCGCGTACGACCGGCTGGCCACGATCGCGCAGCACACCGAACTCGGCGCCGGCATGGCCGTGGCGATGAAGGATCTCGAGATTCGCGGGGCGGGCAACCTCCTCGGCGGCGAGCAGTCCGGGCACATCGCCGGGGTCGGCTTCGACCTGTACGTCCGGCTGGTCGGCGAGGCCGTGGCGGAGTACCGATCTCCCAGTGGCGAGGGCCATCAAACTGAGGCCGCGGACGTGAAGGTCGACCTGCCCGTCGACGCGAACCTGCCGGTCGAGTACCTGCCCGGCGAGCGGCTGCGGCTCGAGGCGTATCGCGCGCTCGCCGGTGCCACCACCGACGAGGCCGTGGACGCCGTGCGCGACGAGCTCATCGACCGGTTCGGCGCCCTGCCCGTCCCGGTCGAGAACCTGCTTGCCGTGGCGCGCTTCAAGGTGCTCTGCCGCCGCTACGGGGTCACCGAGGTGACCCTGCACGGCTCGTCGGTGC
>DASXRA010000508.1:0-12892 GCA_036506855.1 Jatrophihabitantaceae bacterium | reverse complement strand
GAGTCGACGACCTCGGCGTTGCGGGCCGCGGGCAGTAGCCGGGCCAGCTCTTCGACGTATCGCTCCTGGATCGAGCGGCTGGGCTCGTCGATGATCGCGTCGGCCGCGGAGACGGTGACCGCCAGGTACTGCCCGCGCGTTAGCCCGGACGTGTCGGTGCGGTCGAAGAACCACTGCACGGGCGAGTCGACCGCGGCGGCGAACGGCAAGTCGGTCACCGTGCGGTCGTACACGACGTGGACGTTCACGATCGGCGCCGCGCCGAGACCTGCCGCCCGGGCAAGCGGGGTGAGCTCCGGCGCGGCAGCCAGGGCCTCGGCGTGCGGGACGGCCAGCACGACGGCGCCACCCTGCCAGGTGCGCACCCCGTCACGTCCACGGGCGCGGACAGTCGCGCCGGGCTCGACCGACTCGACGCGGTGGTTGACCAGCACCTCGACGCCGGCTGCCTCCAGGGCACGCAGCGCCGCCGTCGAGTGCAGGTCGCCGAGCGGCACGCCGGCGTACCCGACGTCGGACGCGGGCGCGTGGTCGAGCAGCCCGGTGCGGAACACCTTGGCGGCAAGCGCCAGGGATGCCTCGTCCGGGTCGAGGTTGAGCGTGGCGACGGCGACGATGCCCCACAGCGCGGTGATGATCGCGTCGTTCTGGCCGTGTGCGCGCAGGAACTCGCCCAGCGTGCGGGCATCGAGCGACGCGTCCGCGGGATCGAGGCGGCGCAGCGCGAGCGCACCCCGCACGGCACGCAGCCGATCGGACGGGCGCAGCAGCCGGTACCGGGCCAGGGCGGACGTGAGATGCACCGGAGCGGGCACGCCACGGGTACGCGAGAGCCGCGCCCGCCGGCCGTCCGCGCGGAGCACCGGGATGTCGAGGCTGCGCTGCAGCACGACGTCGCGCTCGACGCCGAGGCGCCGCAACAGCCAGCGATACGAGTCGCAGCAGCGCAGGAACACGTGCTGGCCGTTGTCGATCGACAGGTCCCCGCGCCGGAACGAGAACGCCGCTCCACCGAGCCGGGGCCGTCCTTCGAGCAGCACGACGTCATGTCCGGCGTCGGCCAGGCGCAGGGCGGCCGTGATGCCGGCCAGCCCTCCCCCGACGACCACCGCCTGCTCGCTCATGCGCTGCCCCGGACGAGCGATCGGGCCGCGACGCGGAGCTTGTCGCGCGCGGGCAGCGAGGCCCGTCCGCGCATGACGATTCCCGGGTCGGCGGCGATTCGCCCGAGCAGTTCGCGGTAGATGCCCGCCATGGCGGCGCAGCACGCGGCGCTGCGCCGGTCGAGGACGTCGAGCAGCCGCAGGCCCCGGTCGTACCAGCCCCAGGCGCGCGCGGCCTCGAACCGGACCAGCTCGGCCAGCGCGCCGTCCTGCGGATCGAGCGTGCCGTCGGGCAGCGTGGTCAGCGTGACGCCGAACAGGTCGAGGTCGCGCTTGGGCAGGTAGACCCGGCCGTTGCCGAGATCCTCGCGGATGTCGCGAAGGATGTTGGTCAGTTGCAACGCGACGCCAAGCGCGTCGGCCAGTTCGGCCGCGCCAGCGCCGGCCGACCGCGGGTCGAAGACACCCAGTGACAGCCGGCCGATCGATCCCGCGACGCATCGGCAGTACTCGACGAGCTGATCGAGGTCGTCGTAGCTCCGGCCGGTCACGTCCATCTCGCAGCCGTCGACGAGTTCGCCGAACGCGTCGAGCGGGATCGGCAGGCGCCGCGCAGCGTCGTCGAGCGCGAGGAACACGGGATCGTCGAGGTGCTCGACAGGCGCGGTCGAGCCGGCGCGGGCCAGCGCCAGCTCCCGCAGCTTCTCGGACGCTGGCAGGTTGCCGTCGCCGATGTCGTCGATGCGCCGCGCGACCGCGTAGACCGCCGACAGCGCGCGCCGCTTGGGCGCAGGCAGCAGCCGGATACCCCAGGAGAAGTTGCGGGCCTGCTCGCGGGTGATCTGCTCACACAGCGCGTAGGCCGCGTCGATATCGCCGGTCATCGGCGCCCGGCCCACAGCCGCACGGCCTCGCGCGCGGTGCGCAGGCGCGACGGGCGGACGTCCTGCGCGAGCACGTCGTACTCGGCCCGCCGCAGCGCCGCCGCCGTCGCCAACCCGCCACCGACGAAGCCGGCGATCGCCAAGCGAGGCCAGCCGTGCAGGCGCCGGACGAGCGCGCGACCGGCGCCGAGCATCTCGACGGCCCGGTCGACCTGGATCGCGACGGCCGCACGGACCGAAGGACTCGTGGACGTCGCCAGCAGGTCGGCGCCCTCGGGCAGGTCGGCCGCCGGCACGTATACGCGCCCGGCACGGGCGTCCTCGCCGACGTCCTGGCAATGTTCGAGTACCTGCAGCGCGTTACAGACGGTGTCGGAGTCGGCGATGTTCTGCTCGGTCGCGGCGCCGGCGATGTGCAGCACGATCCGCCCGACAGGCGCGGCCGAGTAGTTGCAGTAGCGCAACAGGTCGTCGAAGGTCTGGTAGCTGGTCACCCGCTGATCGAGGCGGTTCGCCTCGACGAGATCGAGGAACGTCTGCAGCGGTGTGCCGCACTCGTCGACGAGTGGACGCAGCGCGCGGACGACGGGCAGCCGCGCGGCGCCGCTCGCCAGCGCCCGCACGTCCGAGTCGATCGCGTCGAGCAGCACCAGCCGGTCCCCCGGGGCCTGGTCGCCGACGTCGTCGACGAACCGCGCGTAGGCGTAGGTGCGCTGGAGCTTGTCTCGGGCCGCACGTGGCAGGATGCGCAGCGCTACCGGGAAGTTCTCGGCGCCCGCCTGGCCCGCTGCCGACGCGGCCAGGCGCTCGAGAACGGCCGGCGTGTCTGCCTCAGACAGATCCGCACCGCCCATCAGCACTCCCCGTCCCGTTCAATCTCGATCCTCGCCGACAGAACGCCACAATCACCCGCCGCGCAACCCTATTCCTCATGCGTTGCAGGCCGGTGACGGACTGGTGGCCTGCCCTCAGATCCGGCCGCCCCGGCCGGCCCAGAGATCGGATAACCTGCGCTCGTGGCGGCATTCGACCTGTCTTCGCTCCTGCAGCAGCGCGGCGGCGAGCGCTATGAACTGCATACCCGGCACCTGAACCCTCAGCTGCCGCGCATGCTGCACGCGATCGGCTTCGACAAGGTCTACGCGCGGGCCGAGGGCGCGTACCTGTACGACGACGCAGGCCAGGACTACCTCGACATGCTTGCCGGCTTCGGGGTTTTTGCCCTCGGACGCCACAATCCCGTTGTTCGGCAGGCGATCCACGACGTCATCGACCTCGGACTGGCCGACCTCACCCAGTTCGACGCGCCGCCGCTGGCCGGGCTGCTCGCCGAGGCGCTGCTGGCCAAGACGCCGCATCTCGATCGCGTCTACTTCGGCAACAGCGGCACGGAGGCCGTCGAGTCCGCGCTGAAGTTCGCCAGATTCGCGACTGGACGCGGGCGCATCCTGTACTGCGAACACGCCTTCCATGGCCTGACCGTCGGGTCGCTGTCCGTCAACGGTGCGCCCGAGTTCCGCAAGGGATTCGGCCCGCTGCTCCCCGACACCGCCGTTCCGTTCGGCGACCTGTCCGCTCTGGAGCGCGAACTGCGTCGCGGCGACGTCGCCGGGCTGCTCGTCGAGCCGATCCAGGGCAAGGGCGTTGCCGTCGTCCCGGCCGGCTATCTCGCTAGCGCGGCCGAGTTGCTGCACAAGCACAAGGCGCTGCTCATCGCCGACGAAGTGCAGAGCGGCATCGGGCGGACGGGCGACTTCTTCGCCTACCAGCACGACAATGCTGAGCCGGACATCGTCGTCGTGGCAAAGGCCCTGTCGGGCGGCTACATCCCGGTCGGCGCGATGATCACTCGCCACGAGATCCACGCCAAGGTGTTCTCGTCGATGGACCGCGTGCTCGTCCACGACTCGACGTTCGGGTCCAACGCGCAGGCGATGGCAGCCGGACTGGCCACGCTGCACGTCTTCGAGATCGACGGCGTCGTCGACAACGCCCGCAAGGTCGGCGACCTGCTGCACGCTCGGCTGGCCGAGCTGGTCGACCGCTACGAGATGCTGGCCGACGTCCGCGGACGCGGGCTGATGATCGGCATCGAGTTCGGCCGCCCGTCGTCGTGGAAGCTGCGAGCGTCCTGGACGGCGCTGCAGGCCGCGCGCAAGGGCCTATTCGCGCAGACCGTCGTGCACGCGCTGTTCCATCGCCACCGCATCCTGACCCAGGTGTCCGGCGATCACCTCGAAGTGATCAAGCTGATCCCGCCGCTGACCATCGGCGAAGCCGAGGTGGACCGCTTCGTCGACGCCTTCGTCGATGTCATGGACGAGGCGCACCGCGGCACCGGCCTGGTCTGGGACTTCGGCAAGACACTCGTCAAGCAGGCCCGCGACCGCTAGCCCCGCTTACGGGTTTCGGCGTGCGACATCTCCTGCAAGTCGCCGAGGCTGAGCGCCGGGCCACCGATCTTGGCGCGGTGAGCGGCGTCCGGGCGCAGGCCGTTGACGACGATATCCAGGTGCCGGTGGCCGAGGCTGTCGTTGACCTCGCGGGGGAACGGCCCGGGAATCGGCCGCGACATCCGGACGATCAGCAGCCCGATGTCGCCGAACGTGACATCGCGGCGCAGCGAGCCCGCCCGGTGCGCGGCGTCGATCATGTCCTGCAGGGGCTGCGTGCCGGCCGTTCGCGCCTGGATCATCTGCTCGTCCTCGAGTGAGATCTGGTCCATCAGCGCCGGGATCACGGCAGCGGTTCGTAGGTCGAGAACCCGGTGCATGTACCGCACGAGTCCCGCGAACGGGTCGGACTCCTCGGCGGCGGCGCGGGCCTCGTCGGCCGTCTGCAGCAGGGCGTCCATGACGACCGCGCGCATGAGGGACTGGCGATCCGGGAACCGCCGGTAGAGCGTCGCGATCCCGGTGCCCGCCCGGCGGGCGATCTCGTCGAGCGGTGCGGTGGCCCCCTTCTCGACGAACACCTCGCGGGCGGCGGCAAGCAGCCGGTCGCGGTTATTGCGGGCGTCCGCACGCATTGGGCGTAGGCCCTCGACGGCGTCGGCCATCGCGTACCTCCTGCTCTGGTCCTCGGCATGACCGTAACAGGTCCGGAGAAAATTTCTCCAGATAATCTGGAGCAATTCCCTCCAGTTGTGTTAGGGTCGGCCAATCAACCGGAGGAATAGGCTCCAGATACGGAGAGGAGGGGAGACATGACGAAGCAGATCGAGCAGGTGCGCAACCCGGCCGAACCCGAAGTCACGCCGGATGCGCGAGCGGTTCGACTCGTCTTCGGCGGCCTGCTGCTCACGATGTTCGTCGCCGCGCTGGACCAGACGATCATGGCCACCGCGCTACCGACCATCGCCGGCGAGCTCGGTGGACTGAGCCAGCTCACCTGGGTCGTGACGGTGTACGTCCTGGCGGCCGCGGCGTTGACGCCGATCTGGGGAAAGGTCAGCGACCTGTTCGGGCGCAAGGGGCTGCTGCGCGCCGCGATCCTGGTGTTCCTCGCCGGCTCGGCGCTGTCGGGGGTGGCGCAGAACATCCCCGAGCTGATCGCGTTCCGAGCCTTGCAGGGCGCAGGCGCGGGCGGCGTGATGACGCTGGCCATGGCGACGGTCGGCGACATCGTCTCGCCGCGTGAACGCGGCCGTTATCAGGGCTACATCCAGTCCGTGTTCGTGCTGGCGAGCGTCGCCGGGCCGCTGCTCGGCGGACTGTTCGTCGATCATCTGTCCTGGCGCTGGGTCTTCTACGTCAACCTGCCGATCGGCGCCGTCGCGCTCGCCCTGCTCAACCGGCAACCGAGCAACGCGGCCCAGCGTCCGGCCGCCCGCATCGACTTCCTCGGCGCGGCACTGCTCGCTGCCACGGTCAGCACCAGCCTGCTGGTGACCGTGTGGGGCGGCGACCGCTACCCGTGGACGTCCCCGCAGATCATCGGCATTGCGCTGGGGGCGGCTGTCCTGCTGACGGCGTTCGTGTGCCAGGAACGCCGCGCGACCGATCCGGTGCTGCCGCTGCGCCTGTTCCGCGACCGCGTCTTCGTGGTGGTCAGCGTCGCGGCATTCCTGGCCACCCTGTCGCTGTTCGCGGCCATCGTGTTTATGCCGCTGTTCCTGCAGATCGTCACCGGCGCGACGGCCACGGTCTCCGGCCTGCTGGTGCTGCCGATGCTCATCGCGAGCACGCTCAGCACGGTGGTTGCCGGTCGCATCATGACCCGCACCGGCCGTTACAAGATCTTCCCGGTACTCGGGTTCGCGCTGATGAGCGTCGGCCTGGCCGTGCTGGCCACGCTGGGCAGTGCGAGCGGACGCGGCACGGCGCTGGCGTTCATGGCCGTGTTCGGCCTCGGCTTCGGCATGACCACGCAGATCCTGGTCGTCGCCATCCAGAACGCGGCGGACCGCCGCGAGATCGGCACGGCCACCGCGTCGGCCAACCTGTTCCGCGCGCTCGGCGGCTCGGTGGGCGTCGCCATCTACGGTGCCGTGTTCTCGGCCGGGCTGCGGCACTGGCTGCCGATACGGCTGCCGGCGTCGACGTCGGCCCGGATCGACGCACACGGCCTGCAGGCCAGCCCTGACCAGATCCGAGGCCTGCCGGGGGCGGCCCGCGACGGCATCGCCCAGGCGGTTGCCGACTCGCTGCACACGGTGTTCCTCGTCGCGGCGCCGATCGCCGTGATCGGGTTCGCCGTCGTCCTGATGCTCCGCGAGCTGCCGCTCCGCGGTCGCTAGATCACATCATCGAAGAGATGGAGGAAACCATGACACACAACGAGATCCGCGAACTCGGCCGGCGCTGGGCCGACGCCGAGGAACGCGGCGACGCCGACGCACTTTCCGCCTTGACCGTCGAAGACTTCACCCTGGTCGGCCCGCTGGGCTTCGTCCTCGACAAGCAGCAATGGCTCGACCGCTACCGCGGCGACTTCGTCACGCACTCCCTGCAATGGGACGACGTGTCGGTGCGGGACTACGGGACGGCCGCGATCGCGATCGGCCGGCAGACCCAGCGGGCGGCGTACCGTGGGGCTGCCTCAGACGGCCAGTTCCGGATCACGCACGTCGCCGTCCGCACCGGTGACGCCTGGCTACTGGCCGGGATCCACCTCAGTCCCATCGCCACCCCACCCGGACGCGGAGATTAGTCAGATGGCCAAGCAGCTGAATCACACAATCGTGCGCGCCAGCGACAAGCGGGCGTCCGCGACGTTCCTGGCAGAGATGCTCGGACTGCCGGAGCCGAGAAGCTACGGCCCGTTCTATGTGGTCGACCTGGACAACCACGTGGAGCTCGCGTACCTGGACAGCGACGGCCCGCCAACGCCGCAGCACTACGCGTTCCTGGTCGACGAGTCCGAGTTCGACGAGATCTTCGGACGGATCCGCGAGCGCGACCTGCCCTACTGGGCCGACCCGTCCAAGCAGCGCCCCGGCGAGATCAACACCAATGACGGCGGGCGCGGCGTGTACTGGGAAGACCCGAACGACCATTTCCTGGAGATCATCACCCGCCCGTACGGCGGCTGACCTCGCGCCCTTTGCGAATCGTTCGACCCCCGCGTGCCCGAGGGCGCCGGCGGTCGAACGACGTTGTCCACAGGCGCGGTGACTGTCCACAACTTGATCTGCGGTCGCCCGCGGCAGCCGACGCATCGCAATCCTCGTAGGCATGACCGCCGGCGAGCCCAGTCGCTCCTACCGCTCGCGATCGGTCGGCGCACGGCTCGTCGCCGTGCCCGATCGTGTCGCCGAGCTCGCACGCGGCCAGCACCCGGCCGGGCAGACAAGAGGGGCCGGAGCGCCAGGCGCCCGGCCCCTCTCGCTGTTGCCGACGTCAGCGGTAGTCGTTGTACCCGTAGTCGTCGAGCGGTACGGCCGGCCCGAGCGTCTGACCCGCGCCGAAGCCGTAGTAGTCGTTCTCGTCGTAGCCCGCCATCGAGAACGCCGCAGCGCGTGCCTCCTCGGTGGGGTTCACCTCGACGTTGCGGTACCGCGGAATGCCGGTACCCGCCGGGATGAGCTTGCCGATGATCACGTTCTCCTTGAGGCCGACCAACGAGTCGCTGCGCGCCGAGATCGCGGCGTCGGTGAGCACTCGGGTCGTCTCCTGGAACGACGCCGCCGACAGCCACGACTCGGTGGCCAGCGACGCCTTCGTGATACCCATCAGCACCGGACGTCCGGCCGCCGGCTCACCGCTCTCGGCGACCACCCGGCGGTTCTCCGACTCGAACGACGAGCGCTCGACCAGCGAACCAGGCAGGAACTCGGTCGCACCCGAGTCGATGACCGTGATGCGCTTGAGCATCTGCCGGACGATGACCTCGATGTGCTTGTCGTGGATGGCCACGCCCTGCGACCGGTACACCTCCTGAACCTCGCGCACCAGGTGCTGCTGCACCTCGCGCGGGCCCATGATCCGCAGCACGTCGTGCGGGTTGACCGCGCCGCCGACGAGCTGCTGGCCGACCTCGACCGCGTCGCCCTCACTGACCAGCAGCCGAGCACGGCGCGAGATCGGGTACTCGCGCTCCTCGCTGCCGTCGTCAGGCGTGACGATGACGCGACGGGTCGAGCCCTTCGTGCCGTCGGACTCCTCGATGCGCACCCGCCCGGCAGTCTCGGTGATCGGCGCGACGCCCTTGGGCACACGTGCCTCGAACAGCTCGGCGACACGGGGCAGGCCGTGCGTGATGTCCTCGCCGGCGATACCGCCGGTGTGGAACGTCCGCATCGTGAGCTGCGTACCCGGCTCGCCGATCGACTGCGCCGCGATGATGCCGACCGCCTCGCCGACGTCGACGAGCTTGCCGCTCGCCAGCGACCGTCCGTAGCAGGCCGCGCAGGTGCCGAGCGCCGAGTCGCAGGTGAGCACGGAGCGCACCCGAACCTCGGTGACCCCTCGCCCGATCAGGTCGTCGATCAGCACGTCGCCCAGGTCGGTGCCCGCCTTGGCAACGGTCTTGTTGCCGACCGTCACGTCCTCGGCGAGCACGCGCGCGTAGACGCTCGTCTCGACGTGCATGTCCTTGACCAGGGTGCCGTCCGGGCCTGCCGCTGCGATGGGCAGCATCAGCCCGCGGTCGGTGCCACAGTCGTCCTCGCGGACGATGACGTCCTGCGACACGTCGACCAGACGCCGGGTCAGGTAGCCCGAGTCAGCCGTACGCAGAGCGGTGTCGGCGAGGCCCTTGCGGGCGCCGTGCGTCGAGATGAAGTACTCGACCACCGACAGGCCCTCGCGGAAGTTCGCCTTGATCGGGCGCGGGATGATCTCACCCTTCGGGTTGGCGACCAGTCCGCGCATACCGGCGATCTGCCGCATCTGCATCATGTTCCCTCGGGCACCCGAGTTGACCATGATGTAGACCGGGTTGGCCTTCGGGAAGTTGATCTCCATCTCCTTGGCGACCTCGCTGGTCGCCTTAGTCCACACCTCGACGAGCTCCTGGCGGCGCTCCTCCTCGGTGATCACACCGCGCAGGTACTGCTTCTCGATCTTCTCCGCGTCCTTCTCGTAGCGGTCGAGGATCTCCGCCTTCTTCGGCGGCGTGACGACGTCGTCGATCGCGATCGTGATGCCCGAGCGGGTGGCCCAGTAGAAGCCGGCCGCCTTCAACGCGTCCAGCGTCTGCGCGACGGCCACCTTCGGGTAGCGCTCGGCGAGATCGTTGACGATCTGGCCCAGCTCCTTCTTGGTGACCTCGTAGTTGACGAACCGGTAGTCGGCGGGCAGGGCCTCGTTGAACAGGCAGCGTCCGAGCGTGGTCTCGAGCAGCACCGGCTCACCTGGCTGCCAGCCCTCGGGTGCGACCCACGGCGTGCCCTTGACGCCGTTGTCGACCGCCGTGACTCCAGGCATCCGGATCTTGACCGGCGCCTGCAGGTCGAGGTTCTTGGCGTCGCGCGCCATGATCGCCTCGGCCTCGGAGGAGAAGATCCGTCCGGCCCCCTCGTGCCCTTCGCGCACCGTGGTCAGGTGGTACAGACCCAGGATCATGTCCTGCGTCGGCATGGTGACCGGGCGCCCGTCGGCGGGCTTGAGGATGTTGTTCGTCGACAGCATCAGTACGCGAGCCTCGGCCTGCGCCTCGGCGCTCAGCGGCAGGTGGACCGCCATCTGGTCGCCGTCGAAGTCGGCGTTGAACGCGGTGCAGACCAGCGGGTGGATCTGGATCGCCTTGCCCTCGACCAGCTGCGGCTCGAAGGCCTGGATGCCGAGGCGGTGCAGCGTCGGTGCGCGGTTGAGCAGCACCGGGTGCTCGCTGATGACCTCTTCCAGCACGTCCCAAACGACCGGACGAGCGCGCTCGACCATCCGCTTGGCGGACTTGATGTTCTGCGCGTGGCTCAGGTCGACCAGCCGCTTCATGACGAACGGCTTGAACAGCTCGAGCGCCATGTTCTTGGGAAGGCCACACTGGTGCAGCTTGAGCTGCGGGCCGACCACGATGACCGAGCGGCCGGAGTAGTCGACGCGCTTGCCGAGCAGGTTCTGGCGGAACCGGCCCTGCTTGCCCTTGAGCAAGTCGGACAGCGACTTGAGCGGGCGGTTGCCCGGGCCCGTGACCGGACGGCCGCGCCGGCCGTTGTCGAACAGCGCGTCGACGGACTCCTGCAGCATCCGCTTCTCGTTGTTGACGATGATCTCCGGCGCGCCGAGGTCGATCAGCCGCTTGAGCCGGTTGTTGCGGTTGATGACGCGGCGGTACAGGTCGTTGAGGTCGGACGTGGCGAAGCGGCCGCCGTCGAGCTGCACCATCGGGCGCAGGTCCGGCGGGATGACCGGCACGCAGTCGAGCACCATGCCCAGCGGCGAGTTCGTCGTGTTGAGGAACGAGGCGACGACCTTGAGGCGCTTGAGGGCACGCAGCTTCTTCTGGCCCTTGCCGCTGCGGATCGTCTCGCGCAGCGAGTCTGCCTCGGCGTCCAGGTCGAAGTTCTGCAGCAGCACCTGCAGCGACTCCGCGCCCATGCCGCCCTCGAAGTACTCACCGAAGCGGTCACGCAGCTCGCGGTAGAGCATCTCGTCGGAGATGAGCTGCTTGACGTCGAGCTTGCGGAAGGTGTCCATCACCTCGTCGAGACGGTCGATCTCGCGCTGCGCGCGGTCGCGGATCTGGCGCATCTCGCGCTCGCCGCCCTCGCGGACCTTGCGGCGCACGTCGCTCTTGGCGCCTTCGGCCTCGAGCTCGGCGAGGTCGGTCTCGAGCTTCTTCGCGCGGGTGTCGATGTCGGAGTCGCGCTTCTTCTCCATCGTCGACTTCTCGGCGCTGACCTCGGCCTCGAGGGTCGGCAGGTCGCGGTGCCGCTCGTCGACGTTCACCTTGGTGATCAGGTACGCGGCGAAGTAGATGATCTTCTCGAGATCCTTCGGGGCAAGGTCGAGCAGGTAGCCCAGCCGCGACGGCACACCCTTGAAGTACCAGATGTGCGTGACCGGGGCGGCCAGCTCGATGTGGCCCATCCGCTCACGGCGCACCTTGGCCCGCGTCACCTCGACGCCGCAGCGCTCACAGATGATGCCCTTGAAGCGCACGCGCTTGTACTTGCCGCAGTAGCACTCCCAGTCCCGGGTGGGGCCGAAGATCTTCTCGCAGAACAGCCCGTCCTTCTCCGGCTTGAGGGTGCGGTAGTTGATGGTCTCGGGCTTCTTCACCTCGCCGTGCGACCACTTGCGAATGTCGTCTGCGGTTGCCAGGCCGATACGGAGCTCATCGAAAACGTTGACGTCGAGCAAGGTTCCTACCTTCTTGGTAGTAGAGCGGTTGTTGCTGGAGCTGGCTTCGGTTTTGGCCGCACGAACGCCTCATCGCCGTTCGGACGGCCAAAACCCTTCACTGATTCAGACTTCCTCGACCGAGCTGGGCTCGAAGCGCCGGGACAGGTCGATGCCGAGTTCCTCGGCCGCGCGGTAGACGTCGTCGTCGGAGTCGCGCATCTCGACCGCAACACCGTCCGACGAGAGCACCTCGACGTTCAGGCAGAGCGACTGAAGCTCCTTCAGCAGCACCTTGAACGACTCCGGGATGCCCGGCTCGGGGATGTTCTCGCCCTTGACGATCGCCTCGTACACCTTGACGCGTCCGAGAATGTCGTCGGACTTGATCGTCAGCAGCTCCTGCAGCGCGTACGCGGCGCCGTAGGCCTGCATCGCCCAGCACTCCATCTCACCGAAGCGCTGGCCACCGAACTGCGCCTTACCGCCCAGCGGCTGCTGGGTGATCATCGAGTACGGGCCGGTCGACCGTGCGTGGATCTTGTCGTCGACCAGGTGCAGCAACTTGAGGATGTAGGTATAGCCAACGCTGATCGGCTCCGGGAACGGCTCGCCCGAGCGTCCGTCGAACATCCGGGCCTTTCCGGTGGCTCCGATCAGCTGCAGGCCGTCGCGGGTCGGCAGCGTCGCGTCGAGCAGGCCGGTGATCTCCGACTCGCGAGCGCCGTCGAACACCGGGGTGGCGACCTTGGTGCCGGGCGTGCCCTCACGGGCGCCCTCGTTCAGGCGGGCCGCCCACTCAGGCTTGCCACTGACCGACCAGCCTGTTTGGGCAACCCAGCCAAGGTGCGACTCGAGGATCTGGCCGACGTTCATCCGGCTCGGCACGCCGAGCGGGTTGAGCACGATGTCGACCTGGGTGCCGTCGGCGAGGTAGGGCATGTCCTCGACCGGCACGATCTTCGACACGACACCCTTGTTGCCATGGCGTCCCGCCATCTTGTCGCCGGGCTGGATCTTGCGCTTCACCGCGACGAAGACCTTGACCATCTTCATCACGCCGGGCGGCAGCTCGTCGCCGCGCTGCAGCTTCTCGACCTTGTCGAGGAAGCGCTGCTCGAGCCGCTTCTTGCTCTCGTCGTACTGTTTGCGGATGGCTTCGATCTCGGCCATCAGCTTG
>DASXRA010000507.1:0-12200 GCA_036506855.1 Jatrophihabitantaceae bacterium | reverse complement strand
AACGTGATCGGCTCGTCACCGGAATGCAGGACGAGCAGGTACGAGTCGTCGACGATCAGCTCGCCACGCGGTCCGCGGCCACGCAGCCTGCGCCCGTCGAGATACATGCCGATCGTGCCCAGCTGGCCGTCGAACCAGTCCGCGCTCGTCAGCTCGCGGCCGGACGGGTGGAACCACGCCAGATCCTTGCTGCCGTCGCCGCCCGGCACCGGCTGTCCCTCGAAGAACGCCCGCTGGCGCAGCACGGGCGACGACCGACGCAGGGTGATCAGTCGCTGGGTCAGCGACAGCAGATCCTTCGAGCGGGCGTTCAGCGACCAGGAGAGCCACGACGTCTCGTTGTCCTGCACGTAAGGGTTGTTGTTCCCGCCCTGTGTGCGCCATCGCTCGTCGCCGGCGACCATCATCGGCGCGCCGGTCGAGAGCAGCAGCGTGACGAGCAGGTTGCGCGCCTGGCGCAGCCGCAGGGCGTTGATTGCGGGGTCTGCGGTCTCACCCTCGACTCCACAGTTGTAGGAGCGGTTGTCGTCGCTGCCGTCGCGGTTGCCTTCGCCGTTGGCCTCGTTGTGCTTTCGCTCGTAGCTGACCAGGTCGCGCAGGGTGAACCCGTCGTGCGCGGTGATGAAGTTGATCGAGGCGTACGGCAGGCGGCCGTCGTCGGCGTAGAGGTCCGACGATCCGCTCAGCCGGTACGCGAGGTCGCGCACGCCGCCGGATCCGTGACCCCAGAACGAGCGCACGGTGTCGCGGTACTTGCCGTTCCATTCCGTCCACAGTGGAGGGAAGGCGCCGACCTGGTAACCACCGGCGCCGACGTCCCACGGCTCGGCAATGAGCTTTACCTGCGAGATCACCGGGTCTTGGTGGATCGTGTCGAAGAAGGACGACAGCTTGTCGACGTCGTGCAGCGACCGAGCCAGCGCCGAGGCGAGGTCGAACCGGAACCCGTCCACGTGCATCTCGGTGATCCAGTAGCGCAGCGAATCCGTGATCAGCTGCAGCGGGAACGGCAGCCGCGGGTCGAACGTGTTGCCGCAGCCGGTGTAATCGAGGTAGCGCGAAGGATCGCCCGGCGCGAGGCGGTAGTACGCCCGGTTGTCGATGCCGCGAAAGGACAGGATCGGGCCGCCCGGGCCTCCTTCGCAGGTGTGGTTGTAGACGACGTCGAGGATGACCTCGATGCCGGCCGCGTGCAGCGAGCGCACCATCGCCTTGAACTCGCGCACGACTTCGCCGGGCTCGGACGCGAGCGCGTACCCAGCGTGCGGGGCGAAGTAGCCGAGTGAGTTGTAGCCCCAGTAGTTCCGCATTCCGCGCTGCTGTGCCGCAGGCTCGGACACGAACTGGTGGATCGGCATCAGCTCGACGGCCGTGATGCCGAGCGAGCGCAGGTACTCGACCGCCGCCGGATGGCCGAGGCCGGCGTACGTGCCGCGCAGCTGCTCGGGGATCTCCGGGTGCTGTCGGGTGAATCCCCGCACGTGCAGCTCGTAGATCACCGTGTCGTCCCACGGCACGTCGGGGTGCCGCTCCCGCCCCCAGGAGAACGCGCCGTCGACGACGGCGGATCGTGGCACGTACGGCGCCGAGTCGTCGCCGTTGCCGCCGTACGCCGCCGGATGGTCGGTGAAGTCGCCGACGATCGCGTGGGCGTAAGGATCGACGAGCAGCTTGGCCGGATTGTGGAATTGGCCGCGTCTCGGGTCGTATGTGCCCTCCGTGCGAAATCCGTAGAGCTGGCCCGGCCGGACGCCCGGCAGGTATCCGTGCCAGACGTGGTAGGTCCGGTCGGCGAGTCTGATCCGCGACTCGCGTCCGGCACCGTCGAACAGGCAGACGCTGACGGCCTCAGCACTCGATGACCAAAGGGCAAAGTTGGTCCCGCGCCCGTCCCACGTCGCCCCGAGCGGGAACGGCCGGCCCGGCCAGGCGGGCTCAGCCGGCTGCGCTGGAGTCGCGGCGGTCATGGTCTCGGGACAGTAACTGGTCGGCATCCGCAACGGTGCTGGACCCGTGCGGTTGGATGGGCGGCGTGGCCGAGATCAATGCAGACGCCGTGCTGCAGTTCGCCGGGGTCACCGTGCGACGCGGCGAGAAGGTTCTGCTCAACGCAATCGACTGGACCGTCGAGCTCGACGAGCGCTGGGTGATCATCGGTCCGAACGGGGCCGGCAAGACCACGCTGCTGCAACTCGCCGGTGCGATCATCCATCCGACGCAGGGCGATGCGTACGTGCTGGGCGAACGCCTCGGCAACATCGACGTGTTCGAGTTGCGCCCGCGGATCGGGTTCACGAGTGCCGCGCTGGCGCAGCGGATTCCGAACAGCGAGAAGGTCATCGACATCGTGGTCAGCGCGGGTTACGCGGTGATCGGACGGTGGCGTGAGGCGTACGGGCGCCTCGACGTCAGGCGGGCGAGCACGCTGCTCGAGCGGTTCGGGGTGGGCGACCTCGCCGAGCGCACGTATCGCGACCTGAGCGAGGGTGAACGCAAACGCGTGCAGATCGTCCGCGCCTTGATGACCGACCCCGAGTTGCTCCTGCTGGACGAGCCGGCGGCCGGGATGGATCTCGGTGGTCGCGAGGATCTCGTCCGCCGGCTGCAGCACCTTGCCGCCGATCCGGACGCCCCGACCACCGTGCTGGTCACCCACCACGTCGAGGAGATCCCGGAGGGCATGACGCACGTGATGCTGCTGCGCGACGGGCGGATCGTGACTGCCGGGCTAATCCACGACGTGCTGGACTCGGAGAGCCTGTCCGAGACGTTCGCGACGCCGATCGGTGTGTGGCGGCGCCGCGGTCGGTTCTTCGCCCGCTCCGACGACTGACTGAATCCGCCGTGAGCGCAAGTGCCCTACGGGCACGCGCGGGCCGGGCTCTTCGCGCGAGCGCTCATCGCAGCGTGGGTTGTGGTCGACCGGCGCTTCGCCGGCTCATCGCTAGGCTCCCAGGTCATGGCAGACTTCGTCAGCGTCGACGTCAGCGACGGTACGGCCACGATTCGACTGGACCGCCCGCCGATGAATGCCCTCAACGGCCAGGTGCAAGAGGAGCTACGCGACGCCGCCCGGCAGGTCAGCACCGACGACGCCGTGCGCGCGGTCGTGATCTACGGCGGCGCCAAGGTGTTCGCCGCGGGGGCGGACGTCAAGGAGTTTGCGCCGATGACGCACGCGCAGATCATGCGTGACGCCGAGCGGGTCACGTCCGCGATCGACGCGCTGGCCCGTATCCCCAAGCCGGTCATCGCGGCGGTCACCGGCTACGCGCTCGGCGGCGGTTGCGAACTCGCCCTGACCGCCGACTTCCGGATCAGCGCCGAGGACGCGAAGTGGGGCCAGCCCGAGGTTCTGCTGGGCATCATCCCGGGCATGGGCGGCACGCAGCGGCTTCCCCGGCTGATCGGCCCGGCACGCGCCAAGGATCTGATCTACACCGGCCGGATCATCGACGCCGGCGAGGCGCTCGGGCTCGGCCTGGTCGACGTCGTCGTGCCGGCCGAGGACGTCTACGCCACGGCGCTGCAGATGGCCGCCGCCTACGCGAAAGGCCCCGCGCTCGCGCTGCAGGCAGCCAAGGCGGCGATCGACGGCGGCCTGGACATGGACCTGGGCAACGGGATCCGCCTCGAGTCGCACCTGTTCGCGTCGCTGTTCGCCACCGCTGACCGGACGGCCGGCATCGAGTCGTTCATCGCGAGTGGTCCCGGCAAGGCCGAGTTCACCGGGAGCTGAGCGGCTGTGACCAATCCGCACGCGACCGCCGAGCAGGTCGAGGCAGCGTGGCATGACCCCAAGCTGGCGAACGTCCTGTACCACGACTGGGAAGCCGGCAGCTACGACGAGAAGTGGTCGATCTCGTTCGACGAGCGGTGCATCGACTACGCCCGTGACCGGTTCGAATACATCGCCGGCCGCGCGGGCTGGCCGTACGGCAACGTATTGGAGCTCGGCTGCGGCACGGGCTTCTTCCTGCTCAACCTCAAGCTCGCGGGCGTGGTCGAGCACGGCCACGTCACCGACTTGAGCCCGGGCATGGTCGAGGTGGCGCAGCGCAACGCGTCCCGGTTGGGGTTCGAGGTCGAGGGCCGGGTCGCCGATGCCGAGCGAATCCCTTACGACGACGGCACGTTCGACCTCGTCGTCGGGCATGCGGTGCTGCACCACATCCCCGACGTCGAGCAGTCGCTACGCGAGGTGCTGCGCGTGCTCAAGCCGGGCGGGCGGTTCGTCTTCGCCGGCGAGCCGACGAGGTGGGGCGACTACGTGGCACGGCGCCTGTCGCGGACGGTCTGGTGGGCGACCATGCGGGCCACCCGGCTGCCGCGACTGGCCGGCTGGCGGCGTCCGCAGGCGGAGCTGGACGAGTCCTCGCGCGCGGCGGCCCTCGAGTCGGTCGTCGACCTGCACACGTTCGTGCCGGCGCAGCTCCACCGCACCGCGCTGCGTGCCGGCGCGGTCGACGTCAAGACGAGATGCGAGGAGCTGACCGCCGCCTGGTTCGGCTGGCCGGTTCGCACGTTCGAGGCGGCGGTTCCTCGCGACCGGCTGGGGTTCCGGTGGGCGAACTTCGCGATGAAGGGCTGGCAGCGACTGTCCACAGTGGACAGAGCACTGGCCCGCGTCGTGCCGAAGGGTTTGTACTACAACGTCGAGATCACCGGGCTCAAGCCGCAGTGAGCGTGCGCGTCGTCCTGATCGACCTCGACGGGACGCTTTCGGACTCGGCGCCGGGCATCCTGGCGTCGCTTCGGCATGCGTTCGCCGACGTGGGGGTTCCGCCTCTGGACGAGCGCACCGAGCGCACCCTGCTCGGCCCACCGTTCTACGAGTCGTTGCCCCCGCTCGTCGGCGCCGACCACGTACCCGCGATCATCGATGCCTACCGCCGGTACTACGACACTGCGATGTTCCAGACCACCTTGTATGACGGCATGCTCGACGTGCTAGCCGACCTGCGCGAGCGTGGCCTGACGCTTGCCGTCGCCACCAGCAAGCCGGAGTACTACGCCGTGCCGATCGTCGAACACCTCGGTATCGACGGGTTCTTCGCGACGATCGGCGGCGACGCGCTGGACGGTTCACGCGACACGAAGGCGAAGGTGATCGCCGAGGCACTGCGCCGGCTGGGCTCGCCATCGCCTGACGAGGTGTTGATGCTGGGCGATCGGTCGCACGACGTCGACGGCGCCCGCGCGCAAGGCATCAACTGCATCGGCGCGGGCTGGGGCTACGCGACGCCCGGCGAACTCGTCGGCGCGATCGAGGTGTTCGCCACGCCACCCGCGCTGCGCAGCGGGCACGACCGCCTGTTCGGAGGGTCGAGTGCCGCGCCGGCGTGAGCCGCGCAGCGCGCGACTCGTCACGGTCGCCTCGCTGCGCTGGGCGGTACGGCATCGGGCGTACACGCCGTGGTACCTCGTGCGGTACTGGCGGTTCTTCCGGTTCAAGATCGCGAACCCGCACGTCGTCACTCGCGGCTTCGTGTTCCTCGACCGCGGCGTGGAGCTGTATGCCAGGCGCGGTCTGGGCCGCCTGATCCTCGGCCGCTGGCTGCACGTCGGCGCGGGCACGGCGATCCGGTGCCACGAGGGCACATTGCGTATCGGCGACAAGTGCACGTTCGCCCGGCGCGACTCGATCAACTGCTATCTCGACGTCGAGATAGGTGACGGCGTGCTGATCGCCGACGACGTCTACCTTTCCGACTTCGACCATCGGTACTCGGACCTGGACATACCGATCAAGGACCAGGGCATCGTGAAGTCACCAGTGCGAATCGGCAACGACGTCTGGCTGGGCACCAAGACGACGGTGGTGCGCGGCGTGCGGATTGGTGACGGCGCGGTGATCGGCGCCAACGCCGTCGTGAGTCGTGACGTGCCGGCCTACGGAGTAGCCGTCGGGATCCCGGCCCGGGTGGTCCATGACCGCCGCCACGACGCGTCCGGGCCCGCCGCGCGGGCGTAGGTCTCGACGGTCCTCACCGCGACTGCCGCCCATCTCCGGTCGCGCCGGACGACATGCTGACCATGCTCGGCCATTCGCCGCGCCGCCGCACGATCGTGGAGCAGACGCGACACGGCGTCGCCCAGCGCGCGAGCGTCGCCCGGAGTGAAGCGCAGGCCGGTGATCCCTGGCTCGACGACGTCACGCAGCCCGCCGATGTCGGCGACGGCGAGCGGCGCGCCCGCCGCCGCGGCTTCCAGGGCGACCAGCCCGGACGGCTCGTACAGCGACGGGACGACCACGACGTCGGCCGCCCCGAGAAGCGCGGCGAGCTCGCCCGCCGGGACGAATCCCGCCCACTGCACGGCATCGCCGAGCGCGCGAGCCGTCGCTTGCAGCTCTTCGTCGAGGGGACCCGCGCCCGCGACCACGAGCCGCGCGCCGCGGAACTCACGACGCAAGCGGGGCAGCGCTTCGAGCAGCGTCTGCACGCCCTTCTCGTGCACCAGCCGCCCGGCGAACACGATCAGCGGACCGTCGCCGGCAAACCGCGCACGAGCCGCGCCGCGCGCGGTGTGCGGCGCGAGCCATGCGTCGGCGTCGAGGCCGTTCGGCACGACGTCGATGTGCGACGCCGGCACGTCGAACATCCGAGCCACCTCGTCGTGCATGAAGGACGAGCAGGTGATCACGCGCGTTGCCTCGTGCACGAGCCAGCGCTCGACGGAATGCACCGCGCGGTTCAGTGGATCGGGCAGCCACCCTCGATGGCGCCCGGCTTCGGTCGCGTGGATCGTGGCCACGATCGGCTGCTCTGCGAACCGGGCGATCGTGACGGCGCTCTGCGTCACCAGCCAGTCGTGGGCGTGGATCACGTCCGGACGCCATCGGCGCACGAGCGGCAGCGCGGCGCGAACCAACGCGTGCTCGAACGCCTGCGACCAGGCCAGGAGGCTCTCGGTGGTGAAGTTCAGGTCGATCGGATCGACGGCTGCGCGGTATACCTGGACGCCCTCATGCGTGCCGTCGCGCAGTCCGGCGCCACCGCGGCTGACGACGCACACCTCGTGACCGGCTGCCGCGAGCTCGGCCGAGAGTGCGCCGACATGCCGCCCGAGACCGCCGACGATCAGCGGCGGATACTCCCATGACAGCATCAACACGCGCACGCGGCGAGATAGTGCCACGTCACAGCGCGCACCGCGCGTCCACGCGATACCGAGGAGGTGACGATGGCACGGAGCATGCACCGCGCAGGCGGGCCGATCATGCGGCACCGAGGCATCGTCGCCGCGATGCTGATCGGGGCCACGGTGTTGCTCGCCGGCCTGTACCGGGTGGCGGACGGGTCCGAGCACCACTCCTACAACGCCGGCGCCGTACCGCCGATGACCATCAAGCTGACCAACGGGCACACGTACGAGATCTCCGTTCCCGGTGGGCGCGACGCGTTGAAGAAGCGCGGCATCTCGACGCAGGTGGCGCAGTGCTCGTGGACGCAGGGTTCGTCCGGCAAGCGAGTATTGAAGGTCACGCCGCTGTCGCAGGACGTCCGGGCTACGCACGCCATCGCCACGTTCACGTCACCCGTCAGCGGCGCCGTTCACATCGACTGTGCCGGATGGGGGGCGGTGTACGTCGATGACGCCGACGACTCCGGGTGGGACTACGCCGGGTTGTTCTTGTTGCTGACGACTATCTGCCTCACCGCGGCGGTCGCGCTGGGCATCTCGGCGCTGTACGCGCGCGGCACGTCACTGCGGGCGGCGCGCTATGACGACGAGATCGAGGCAGGTGTCGACTCGTTCGCCGCTGACCCGGAAGTCGGCGGTGCGGACGGCGGCCACCTCGCGCGCTAGCCCCACGCTCCACTCCTGCGGCGGCGCGGCGAGCTGGGCGCCGGCGAACGACCCGCCATGCGCAGCGTCGAGCGCGCGCAACCAGCCGCCCGCGTGCAGTCCGAGCACGTCGACGACGTCGACGCCGCACCGTTCGACTGACCTGACCAGCTCGTCCGCGACGAACTCGTGCGTATGGAACGGATTGGCCGGCGCGTCCGGGCCGGGGGAGAACGTGAGCCGATTCGGCGTGGTGACGATCAGCATGCCGCCCGGGCGCAGCGCACGCGCGCACTCGCTCAGGAAGCGCTCGTGATCCCAGACGTGCTCGATCACCTGTAACGACGCCACCGCGTCGAACGCCCACGTGCGTACAGGTAAGGCAGCGAGGTTGGCGCGAAGGAACGCCGCCTGCGTGTAGGTCGCCGCGGCGTGCTCGATCGTCATCTCGTCGTAGTCGAGCCCGATCACCCGCCGCGCGACCGTCGCAATAAGCGCCGCGCCGTAACCTTCGCCGCAGCCGATCTCGAGCACCAGCTGGCCGCGCACGTGGGGGAGCAGGGCCTCATAGGCCGCCTCGTGCCGCCGGAACCAGTAGTTCTCGGACTCGATCCCTGGGACTGTCCGCTCGCCCGTGAGTGGCAGTGCCTGAGGATCGTTGGTCGTCAATGATCGAACCCTTCGCGGCGAGTCAGTCATAGCGCTCGCTGTGACGATAACCGGGTCTGCGAGCCGGCGACCGGACAGGCCGATGCTTATCCGCGTGCGGGCTCGTCGCCTCGACCACGCCAGGTGTACTCGATTTCGGGGCGGCCACTGCCGCCGTGTCGCTGCCGGCGGTATGCGACACCGGACTGCGCGAGGTGCTCCAAGTACCGCCGCGCGGTGACTCGCGAGACTCCGCAGCCTGTCGCGACCTCGAGCGCCGAGGCGGGCGACTCGCCCTGAACGTATCGCGCGATGCTCTCCAGGGTTTCAGCGCTGAAGCCTGACGGTAGCGTCGCCGTTGCCGTGCCGCGGAGCGCCGCGAACGCCCGATCGACCTCGGACTGGGCGGCCAAGGGCCGCGTCGCGCGGACCTGGCCGCGATAGTCGCTGTACCGCTCCAGCTTGTCGCGCAGCGCGCTGAACGTGAACGGCTTGAGCAGGTACTGCACGACGCCGAGCGAAACCGCGCCTCGAACGGCTGCCAGGTCACGGCTGGACGTCACCGCGACGACATCGCAGTCGGCTCGGGCTGCGCGCAACAGCCGACAGACCTCGAGGCCGTGCAGATCCGGGAGGTTGAAGTCAAGGAGGATCAGGTCGACCCCGTGGTCGCGGACGAATCGCAATGCCTCGTTGCCGCTGTAGGCGACGCCTGCGACGGCGAAGCCGGGCACGCGACGGACGTATTGCGCGTGCGCGTCCGCGATGATTCGCTCGTCGTCGACGACCAGCACCGCGATCGCATCAGCGGTCACGACGTGACCACCGGGTGCCGAGCCGGAAGCCGGACGCTGAAGCGCGCGCCGCCCGCGTCGGATTCGGAGACGGCCACGGAGCCGCCATGACGGCGAACGACCTGGTTCACGAGAGCGAGGCCCAGACCGCGTCCGGCGGTGGAGGCCGAGACCTTCGTCGACCAGCCGAGCGTGAATGCGGACTCGACGAGGTCGGGCGGCAGGCCTGAGCCGCTGTCGGCTACCTCGACCAGTAGTTCGCGTTCGTCCGCCGTGATCGCGACCTGGACGGTTCTCCCGGTCGGCGACTCCGCGCTGGCGTCGATCGCGTTGTCGACCAAATTCCCGACGACCGTAACCAGATCAGCGCCGGCGATACCTGTGGCGGCAACCGTTCCCTCGACCTGGAGCGACAGGTCGACACCGCGCTCGCTCGCTTGAGCTGTCTTGCCGAGCAGGAGGGCGGCCAGCACTGGCTCGTCCACCGCGCCCATGATGCGGTCAGTGAGCTTCTGGGAGAGCTCTAGCTGGCTCGTCGCGTAGCGCACCGCCTCGTCCCCGCGGCCGGTCTCGATGAGCACGATCATTGTGTGCAGCCGGTTGGCCGTCTCGTGTGCCTGCGATCGCAGCGACTCGGCGAATGCCTTCGTGGTGTCGAGCTCGCCGGTCAGCGCCTCCAGCTCGGTACGGTCCCGCAAGGTGGTGACCGTGCCGTAGCGGCGGCCGGCCCACTGCGCGGGCGCCTGGTTGATGACGAGCACCCGCTCGCCGGTCAGATGCATCTCGTCGTGGGCGTCACGGGCCTCAGCAAGAAGCAGCCGCACCGATTCGGCGACTGGAAGCGTCGCAGCTGTGGTGCGGGTGAAGTCTCCGTCGACGCCAAGCAGCCGGCGCGCCTCGTCGTTGATCAACCCGATGCGACCAGACCGGTCAGTGACCACGAGGCCCTCGCGAACCGAGTGCAGGACCGCCTCGTGCGAGGCGAACATCTTCGCCAGCGTGTCCGCGTCGATGCCGCGGGTCTGGCGCCGCAGCCGTCGGCTGACCAGCATGGCTCCGGAAAGCGCGACAGCGAGCAGCAGCACGAGCGCTGTGATGAGGAACGGCAGCTGTCGCTGCAGCTGGGCCCGGATGGCCTCGGTGGTGATTCCGTCCGAGACCAGCGCGACGATCGCGCCAGCCGCGTTGCGGACGGGTGCGACCGCCCGTACGGACGGGCCCAACGTGCCCGTGTACGTCTCGGTGAACGAATGCCCGTGCAGGGCCGGCGCGATGGTGCCGATGAAGGGCTTCCCGATCAGCGAGCGGTTAGGGTGCGACCAGCGGGTGCGATCAGGCGCCATGATCACCACGAAGTCGACATGTGTCTCGCGCCGTATCTGCTCTGCGTACGGTTCGAGGCGTAACCAAGGCTCGTTCGTGACCGCCTGATCAGCCACGAACGGGTTCGCCGCGACCGACTCGGCCAGGGTGAGCACCTTGTCCCGGGCAGCGGCCTCGTCGCGCCGGCGGGTCAGCTGAAACGCGGTCGCCGCGGTGGCCGCGAGGACCACCACGAGCAGGAGGCTCTGCAGGACGAGCAGCTGACGCGCCAGACTCCACCGTTTTGCTGGCATGGCAAGAGTGTGAACGACCGGCTGGAAACCGGCTGTGAACATTACGAACACAACCACGACATGGGTGCCGCCGGTAACGCACAGTCTCCGCACCGACCGCGGAGTGGTCGCGGTCACGGCCACTGTGGAGGTTCGTCATGGCAATCGCGAAGACCGTCGCGGCGCGTACCCGCGACAAGACCCACTGGCTCTACCTCGCGGTGCTCGCCGCCGTCGCCGCCGGCATCATCGTCGGGCTCGCCGCTCTCGGCACCGCGGTGCAGCTCAAACCGCTCGGCGACTCCTTCGTCAGCTTGGTGAAGATGATGATCAGCCCGATCATCTTCTGCACCGTCGTGCTCGGCATCGGCTCGGTGCGCCAGGCCGGCAAGGTCGGCAAGGTCGGCGGCGTGGCGCTCGGCTATTTCCTCCTCATGTCCACGATCGCGTTGATCATCGGGCTCATCGTCGGCAACGTCATCCATCCCGGCTCGGGTCTGCACCTGACGAGCAAGGCCGCCGCCGCGGGGACGAAGGCCGCCGCCGCCGCGGGACCGACCGGGTTCTGGGACTTCGTGCAAGAGCTCATCCCGACGACGCTGTTCTCAGCCGTGACCAGCGGGCAGGTGTTGCAGACGCTCGTCATCGCGCTACTGGCCGGCTTCGCGGTGCAGGCGCTCGGTCCGGCAGGCGCGCCGGTGCTTCGCGGCGTCGAGCATCTGCAGAAGGTGGTGTTCAAGATCCTGAGCATGGTCATGTGGGTCGCACCGCTCGGCGCCTTCGGCGCTATGGCCGCGGTCGTGGGCGCGACCGGTGCCGATGCGCTCAAGAGCCTCGGCATCATGATGGTCGCCTTCTACATCACGTGCGTCCTGTTTGTCTTCGGCGTGCTTGGGACCATCCTGCGGGTGGTCGCCGGGGTGAGCGTGTTCAGGCTGTTCCGCTACCTCGGCCGCGAGTTCCTGATCATCCTGTCGACCTCGTCGTCGGACACCGCGCTGCCACGTCTCATTGCGAAGATGGAGCACCTCGGCGTCTCGCGGCCGGTTGTCGGCATCGTGGTACCCACGGGTTACTCGTTCAACCTGGACGGCACCGCGATCTACCTGACGATGGCGTCGCTATTCGTCGCGGACGCTGTTGGCAAGCCGCTGAGCCTGGGGGCACAGATCTCCCTGCTGCTCTTCATGATCCTCGCGTCCAAGGGCGCCGCCGGCGTGACCGGCGCGGGTATGGCGACCTTGGCAGGCGGGCTGCAGGCGCATCGACCCGACCTGGTCTCCGGCGTCGGGATCATCGTCGGCATCGACCGCTTCATGTCCGAGGCGCGCGCGCTGACGAACTTCGCCGGCAACTCGATCGCGACCGTGTT
>DASXRA010000506.1:0-2675 GCA_036506855.1 Jatrophihabitantaceae bacterium | reverse complement strand
GCTCGGGACACTGATCCGCCGGACCGTCCCCGCCATGGCCGCAACCGCCGCCGGCTGGCTCGCGGTCACCTGGCCGTCGGTGGTCTATCTGCGCCCGCTCATCCAGACGCCGATCACCGCGATGGACGCCCCCAAAGGGTTCCCCCGCAGCGCGTGGGTCATCAACAGCTGGGTCCAGGACGCGGCCGGCCACCACCTCAATCCGGGCAGCGTGTTCGATCAGGCGCGCGCCAGCGGCGTCGACTCGCCCGACGGGTTCCAGGCCTGGATGAGCCAGCACGGCTACACGAACTGGATCTCCTACCAGCCCGAAAGCAGGTTCTGGCACTTCCAGGTCGTCGAGGCGTCCGCGTACGTCGCGCTCGCGCTGCTGCTCGGCGGCGCGACGATCTGGTGGCTGCACCGCCGCGCGACCTAGTCCCGTCTACGGCGGCAAGCCATACAACGATCGCACGATGTTATTCAATCGCTCGATGGCTGCCGCAGACCACGTGATGACCGTTTCCCGCAACGGGCAGGTCTCCATCCCCGCCGATACCCGGGCGCGGTGGAACACCCGTCGAGTGATCGTCGTCGACTTGGGCGACCGGGTCGTCATGCGACCGGTCTCGGAACGTCCCGTCGACGAGCTGAGAGGCAAGTACCGCGGGCGTGGCCCGACGAGTGATCGCGCGCGCGAGCAAGAGCGGCGCGTGCGGGACCGCCGGCGTTGACCGTTCTCGACGCGTACGCCGTCATCGCCTACCTGCGAGACGAGCCGGCCGCCGACGAGGTGGGCCGCTGCTCGAAGCCGGTGACGCGATGTTGACCGCAGTCGGTCTGGGCGAGCTTCTCGATCACCTTGTGCGGCTTGCTGGCGCCGACGAGGAAGAGGCCGCGCTCGACCTCGCACAGCTTGGCCTGCTCGAGGCGATCGCCGTCGACCCGTCGGTCGGCGCTGCCGCGGGACGCCTGCGCGCCCGCCGATATCACCGGACGCGCTGCTCGGTGAGCATGGCCGACTGCATTGCCGCCGAGGCAGCCCGGCATCGGACGGTTTCGCTCGCCACGTGTAATCGGCACCTGCTCGACGTCTGCAACGTCGAGGGGATCGACGCGATCGTGCTGCCCGGATCCCGAGCTACTTGATGACGCGGTAGCGCAGGTGGGTGACGCTCGGCGAGTCGACGACCTGAACGCGCTCCAGCTCGATGCGCGCATCGCCGAGGTGCTCGAACAGCCGAGTGCCCCCGCCGAGCAGCAGCGGGACGAGATGGACGCGGATCTCGTCGAGCAGTCCGGCGGCGAGCACTTGCTGCGTGACGTCGGCGCGCATCAGGCAGACGTCGCGGTCGCCCGCGGATTCGGCGGCTTGTTGCACAGCCGAGGCGACGCCGCCGCCGGGAGCCGTGAGCTCCGGACGAGCCGAGTGCGTAACCACGAAGCACGGCACCGGGAACGGGGTGCCGCCGGCCCATGGTCCGATGCCGACATCGAACGTGCGCCGTCCGATGACGACCGCCCCGAGGTTGTCGACGAGCTCCTGGGCCACCGCGGCATCCGAACTGTTCGCCGGCGTGCGGTCCTCGCTGGCGAACAGCCAGGCGTGCAGCCGCTCCCCGTCCCCGCCCATCGATCGGAACCCGTTCGGGAATCTCGACATGGCGCCGAGGCGGGCCGTCACACGACGTGGGACGGCCGAACCGGTGGCTGGTCGTCCGGCGTCGCGTCGTGCGTCGCGTCCTGACGTACCCGGCGTCCGTCGATGAGCTCGATCGAGACGCGGATGAAGTGATCGTGATCGGTCGTGAACCACGCGCGCAGCGGTAGCTGCTTGATCCGGCTCACCTCGTCCGGATCGGTTATCTCCTGCGCGTATCCGACGACCATGACCGCCCAGCCGGACCGTGACTCGGGATCGAGCTGGTCGACCTGGAACGCGACGACCGCGTTGCGGGCTGCGCTGGCCAGCTGCGCGCCGTCGCCGGTGCGGACGAGCACTGCGTCGTTGTCGAGCAGGAAGGTCACCGGCTGGACGGCCGGAAGCGCCTGGTCGGTGTACGCGATGCGGCCGACCGGTACCGAACCGAGCAATCGCAGGCAGTCCTGCGGCGTCAGTACCTCTAAACCATTGGTGTCGTACACGAGTCCCCCGTCTCGGTGGGGGATCCCCCCTTGATCAATCTGCATCGGTGGGGCTATGCGGCACAGGGGCCGAAAGTCCCGAGTGGCGTTGCTGTTAGGCAGCAGCCGTTCGGGATGGCACCATGGAGGTACTGGCGGTGGGTAACTTCCGCGCTCGGGGGCCGTTGATTTAGGCGAGCGGCGACCGTCGTCGTGGCAACCAGCGTGGGCAAGGGACTGCCATGATCCGAGTTTTCCTACTCGACGACCATGAGGTCGTGCGCAGAGGCGTCATGCAGCTACTCGACGCCGAAGCCGACATCGAGGTGGTCGGCGAGGCGTCGACTGCCGCACAGGGTTTGGCACGCATTCCGGCAGTGCGTCCCGACGTCGCGATCCTAGACGTGCGACTGCCTGACGGTGACGGAGTGTCCGTCTGCCGTGACCTACGGTCGGCGATGAACCCGCCGCCCGCGGTGTTGATGTTCACGTCCTACTCCGACGACGAGGCGCTGTTCGAGGCGATCATGGCCGGGGCGTCCGGATACCTGCTCAAGCGCGTGATGGGCACC
>DASXRA010000505.1:0-1928 GCA_036506855.1 Jatrophihabitantaceae bacterium | reverse complement strand
GCAGGTCGTCGGTCACGTGGAGCGGCAGGGCGACCTCGACCGGGCCGTACAGCAGGTTGAAGAACCAGGTGAGCGTCAGCAGCCCGAGCAGCTCGGGATGGGACCGCAGCAGCGCGAATCCGCCGCGGGCGGCCGCCTGGTCGACGACGGAGACAGGCCCCGACTCCGGCGCACGACGAGCACAGCGAGGAAGGCGTAGGTGAGAGCGTCCACGCCGAGCACGAACGCGGAGCTGATGTGCGTCACGAGCACGCCGGCGATTGCCGGCCCAGCGATCGTGGCAGCGAAATTGAGCGAGCTGACAAGGGTGTTCGCAGCCAGCCGCTGCTCGTCGGGCAGCAGCTCGGCCAGCAGTGTGTACTTGCCCGCGCTGCCCCACGCGTGCAGCAGCGACGAGACCGCGAGCAGCACGACGTACAGCGGCAGCGTAAGCAGCCCGGCGAGCCAGGCGATCGGTACGGCGCCGAGAAACACGCCGCGCACCACGTTGTCGGCGAGCAGTAGCCGTCTGGCCGGCACCCGGCGCAGGCGGCGACCGAACACCAGCGCGCCGACCACGCCAGGCAACGTGTACGCGGCCACCGCGCCGCCGACCCACAGCCCCGCGGTCGCGTGCGGCGCGAGCTGGATGGCGAGCCACGCCACCACGACGAAGCTCATCCCGTCCCCGAGGTAGGAGACCGCGAAACCGAGGATCAGTCGCCGGAACACCCGGTTGGCGAGCACCGGCCGGTAGGCGGAGGGGACGAGGCGTCGGCGCACCGGGGGCAACTCGTGAAGATCCACCTGAGATCGATCTCTCTCGGCTGTCGGTCAGGCCGGCGATCGACGGACGGCTCAGCGCTGTTCCTGGATGCGGATCAGGTTGCCGGCGGGATCGCGGAAGGCGCAGTCGCGAATGCCGTAGGGCTGCTCGGTCGGCTCCTGGACGACCTCGGCGTCGGTGGCCTGTATCCGCTCGAAGGTGCCGTCGAGGTCGGTGGTGGCCAGCAGGATCCAGCCGTAGGTGCCCTTGGCCATCATCTCGGTGATGGTGCGGCGCTCGTCGTCGGTGATGCCGGGGTCGGCGGCCGGCGGTGCCAGGAGGATCGACGTGTCGGGCTGGTCGGCGGGGCCGACGGTGATCCAGCGCATTTTGCCCTGTCCGACGTCGCTGCGGACCTCGAAGCCGAGGGCGTCGCGGTAGAAGGCCAGGGAGGCGTCCGGGTCGTCGTGCGGGAGGACGCTCGCGTGAATGGTGATGTCCATGCCGGTCACGCTAGGTGCGGCTGGGTGAGCGGCGCTTCTCGATTCCTGATCGGTCTGGTCACCTGTTTCGCCACGCAGGACGGCATCCCCGCCGTCGCCCGGGCTGCCTGACTCCGATAAGTGCTAGGCGGCACACCGACCAGCTCGGTGAAGCGAGTGCTGAAGGTGCCCAGCGACGAGCAGCCGACCGTGAAGCAGACCTCGGTGACGCTGAGGTCGCCACGGCGTAGCAGCGCCATCGCGCGCTCGATACGCCGCGTCATGAGGTAGCCGTACGGCGATTCGCCGTAGGCGAGCCGGAACTCGCGGCTGAGGTGCCCGGCCGACATGTGCGCGCCGCGCGCGAGCGCCTCGACGTCCAGCGGCTGCGCGTACTCCCGGTCGATCCGGTCGCGGACGCGGCGCAGCCGCGCGAGGTCGCGAAGGTGCTGTGCCGCGGCGGGTCTGCTGGTCACCTGCGAAATCGTGCCACATCCACCGATCCGCAAGGTGAACGCGCATGCAGCGACCCAATCGTGATCCGCCACGCTCCCCCACTCGTCGGCCGCCTCCGGACTGTGCAGTCAGCGCGAATCTGCTCGCTGAGCGTGCGCGGCCGCACGTTATGTCAGCTCGCAGGCTCGGCGAGGCATGCCCGGATGCCGCCATGGACAGCGAGACGACGGCCGAACTCAACGGCG
>DASXRA010000504.1:0-7339 GCA_036506855.1 Jatrophihabitantaceae bacterium | reverse complement strand
GGTGGGGAGGGCATCGTCGCCGGCTGACCCCGCACACCCGCATCGGCCGACCCGTCAACGGGGTCGGCCGATGCGCTTATTCGGCCGCGACGACGATCTCGACACCGGCCGCCGTCAGCACCTCGGCCAGTTCCGGGTCGGGCGCGGTGTCGGTCACCAGCGCGGTGATCGCGTCGAGCCGGGCGATGTGCGCGAACGCGTTGCGCCCGAACTTCGACGAGTCCGCGACGACGACCGTGCGCTGCGCGGATTCGATCATCTGCGCCATCATCTGCGCCTCTTGCAGGTTCGTCGTCGACAATCCCGCGTGCGCTGAGACGCCGCCGACGCCGATGACAGCGACGTCGGCGCTGACGCCCTCCATGCCGGGAAACGCAACCGGGCCGAGAGTGACGTTGGACGCCACCCGGCAGTTGCCCCCGAGGACGTAGACGTCACGCACGGATGCCGGCGGGAGCTCGCCGGGGAGCCTGAGGTTGTTCGTGACGATCGTCAGGTTCCGCCGGACGCCGAGGGCCCGGGCGACGGCCAGCGTGGTGGTGCCGCCGTTGAGCAGCACGGTCTCGCCGTCGGCGATGCGCTCCGCGGTCGCGAGGCCGATCGCGCGCTTGGCGTCGCGGTGCACCGACGTGCGGTCGGCGAACGCGGTGTCGGTTGATGCCAAGCCGGACAGCGTGACCGCGCCGCCGTAGGTCCGGGCGATCGCGCCGTGCCTCGCCAGCCAGTCGAGGTCGCGCCGCACCGTGTCCGTCGACACGTTGAACGCGTCGGCGAGTTCGGTGACGGTGGCCTGGCCGTGGTCGTTGACGAACGTCGTCAGCAACGTCCGGCGACGCCCGGGCAGCGCACCGTCGTGATCGCCAAGCCCTGCCACCTGACACCTCCTTGACCTGCGCACTCTAGCGACGAATTGCACAGACCGCGCTGTCTCTTGCGGTCAATTGCGCATCCACTCTTGACCGATGCGACATCTAGCGTTAACTTCGGCAACCAGTGCAGCATAGAACCGAGTAGAACTGCAAGAAGATGCACGGTCAAGCGCGGACGGCACCCACCCGAGGAGTTCGAATGCCAACCCCCCAGCCCTCCCCCGCCGGCGGCTCGCCGCTGTCGCGGCGCACGTTCCTGAAGGGAGCCGGCGCCGTCCTCGCGGCCGGTGCCTCGCTGCCCGTGCTCGCCGCCTGTGGCAGTAGCAGCAAGACCAGCGGGGGCAAGACGACGATCACGTTCGCCAGCGCGAAGTTCTTCGCCAAGTCGACGATCGGGCAGATCGTCGACGAGTACAACAGCTCGCAGAACACGGTCCACGTCAAGTACCGCGAGCTGCCGACACCGAGCCAGAGCACCGAGGTCCACCAGCAACTGGTGCAGTCGCTGTCCCGGCGGGACAGCAGCCTGGACGTCTTCACCCAGGACATCATCTGGATCTCCGAGTTCGCCGGAGCCGGTTGGGCCGCGCCGCTGGACGAGTACTTCGACACCTCGGCTCGCGGGCAGTACTTCCCGGGCGTCGTCGATGCCTGCACCTATAACGGCAAGCTCTCCGCGCTGCCCTGGTACCTCGACTCCGGCATGCTCTACTACCGCAAGGATCTGCTCGACGCAGCCGGCGTGGACGTGCCGACGACCTGGGACGCGCTGGTCGCCGGCGCGCAGAAGGTGCTCGCGACGGGCAAGGTCAGCAACGGGTTCAACTGGCAGGCCAAGCAAGCCGAGGTGCTGATCTGCGACCTGGTCGAGTTCGTCGGCTCCAACGGTGGCTCGATTCTCAGCGCGGACGGCAAGACGGTCACCATCGCCGACGACAAGGCCGTCCAAGCGGTGCAGTTCATGGCCGACACGTTCGGCAAGGACAAGATCACCCCCAAGGACGTCCTGTCCTGGGACGAGGAGCCTAGCCGGATGCCGTTCACCGGGGGCCAGGCCGCCTTCCTGCGCAACTGGTCCTACGTCTGGTCGGACGTGCAGGACGCGTCGGCGTCCAAGGTCGTCGGCAAGGTCGGCGTAACCAAGCTGCCCGCCTTCCCGGGCGGCAAGAGCACCGCGTGCCTCGGCGGATACCAGTTCGGCATGAACGCGGCCAGCAAGAAGAAGAGCGCCGCGATCGACTTCCTGACCTGGATGTCCAGCCCGGCGACACAGCTCAAGTGGGCCACCCAGCTCGGCCTCGCACCGAGCCGTCCGGCGGTGTACGACCAGCCCGCGCTGGAGAAGAGCAACCCGTTCATGGTCACCCTGAAGGACGTCTTCACCGGCGGCACCCCGCGGCCGAAGACGCCGCAGTACTCGAAGGTCAGCCTCGCGCTGCAGGCCGGCGTGTCAGCAGCGCTCACGTCTGGCGACGTGCAGAAGAACCTCGAATCCGCCAAGTCGCAGATCGAGCAGATCCTGAGCACCTGACGTCATGAGCGGACCAGCTACTTCGCGCCGGTCGGTGGCGTTGATCTCGCCTCCCGCCGGCTCGAGGACGCAGGCTCCCCCGCCGGTCGCCCCCGTCCGGCGGGTCAGGCGCCGGCGTGACTGGCGCCGAACGCTGCCGCCGCTGGCGTTTCTGGCGCCGATGCTGCTGACCCTGCTTGCCGTCTCGCTCTACCCGGTGCTGCGGACGATCTGGCTCGCCTTCCGGAACACGAGCCTAGAGACGCAGGGCGATCGGTTCACCGGCATGTCGAACGTCCACCGGCTACAGCACGATGCCGTGTTCTGGAAGGCGTGGCGCCAGACGCTGGAGTTCACCGCGGTGACCACCCTGGCCGAGACGCTGCTCGGGCTGGTCATCGCACTCACGTTGTACAAGACGTTCCGCGGCCGCGGGTTGATCCGGGCAGCCGTCCTCGTCCCGTGGGCGATCCCGACCGTCGTGACATCGCGCATGTTCGGCTGGCTGTTCGACGGGCAGAACGGCGTCGTCAACTATCTGCTCGTCCACCTGCACCTGGTCGACCACAAGGTGAACTTCCTCGGATCGACGACGCTCGCGCTGCCGACGCTGATGCTCGCCGATGTCTGGAAGACGACGCCGTTCATGGCACTGCTCCTACTGGCCGGCCTGCAGACGATCCCCACGTCGCTCATCGAGGCGGCGCGTATCGACGGCGCATCGACCTGGCAGTTCTTCTGGCAGGTTCGCCTTCCGCTGCTGATGCCGGCACTGCTCGTCGCGGCGCTGCTGCGGGCACTGGATGCCTTCCGGGTGTTCGACCTGCCGTACGTGCTGACCGGCGGCGGTCCGGCAAGCAGCACCGAGACGATGTCGACGGTTGCCTACAAGACGCTGTTCTCCGGGCTCGAGCTCGGATACGGCTCGACGATCGCGACGGCCATGTTCGTCACCGAGGCGCTGATCGCCGGCGTGTTCGGGCTGTTCATCCTGCGGCGACTGCGCGCGGAGGGCTGAGTCATGGTTGCGCTTTCCGTTCCTGCCCGTCGCCGATCAGCATCGTCGGGTCGACGGCTGGTGCGCCGGGGTGGCTTCGTCGTGCTACTCGCGTTGATCGTCGTCTGGTCGTTGTTCCCGTTCGTCTGGCAGCTGATCAGCTCGTTCGAGCCGGATCGGGATCTGAGCCGGTCGACGCCGAAGTGGTTACCCGTGCCGGACGGGACGCTGCAGCATTACCGCAACGTCTTCGTGGCCAAGCACTTCGGCAAGTTCATCGTCAACAGCGTGATCGTCGACCTGAGCGCTACCGCAATCGCGCTCGTGTTCGCGGGACTGGCTGCATACGCGATCGCGCGTTTGCCCTTGCCCGGCAAGGGAATCGTGATGTCGCTCGTGCTCGCGGTGTCGATGTTCCCGCAGATCTCGATCGTGACTCCGCTATACCAGGTGCTCAACCAGCTGCACCTGCTCGACACGTACCGGGGCCTGTCCGGCGTCTACATCGGCCTGGCGTTGCCGCTGATGGTGTACGTGCTGTGGGGCCACTTCCGGGCGATCCCGATCGAGATCGACGAGGCGGCGAAGATCGACGGCGCCGGGACGCTGCGCACGCTGTGGAGCGTGATCATCCCCGTGTCGCTGCCCGGCGTCGTCCCCGCGGCGCTGCTCGGATTCATCGCGTCCTGGAACGAGCTGCTGCTCGCACTTTCGTTCACGACCTCGCCCGCACATCAGACGATCCCGGTCGGCATCGCCAACTTCACCGCCCTGTACTCGATCCCGTGGGGCGACATGGCCGCAGCCTCGGTCGTGGTCACCGTGCCCCTCGTCGTCCTGGTGCTGATCTTCCAGAAGCGCATCGTCGAAGGTGTCACGGCCGGATCGGTGAAGGGATGAGCGCGGCCACGATGGCCACGTGGCGCGACACCTACGTCGGCGTCGCGGCGCGGCTCGCCGCTGCCGCGCCCGTCGCGTGGCCGGCGCTGACCGGCACGAGCGCATGTGTCGACGCGATCTACCACGTCGACGCCGCCCGGATGGCGCGCCTGACCGATGCGGCCCGCGCCGACGCACGCACAGCCGACGACGTACGCGGCGGCGAGCTGGTCGCCCACGTCGTCGACCGGGTTTTCGCCGGCCGGGGCGGGGAGTTGCTGCGCCGCTGGCCAGGCGGGCCGGCCTGGTTTGCCCGCCTGCTCGGCGAGCCGGACCGGCACCAACTCGGCGGAACCGGCCCGCAGGCGTCGTGGGCGCTGGCCACGCTCGGCGCACCGAGCGTGCTCGCCCTGGCCGATCGCAGTGCCGAGCAGCTCGCCGTGGTCGACCCGCGAACCGGGCTCTGCTCTGACGGACAAGTCGTTTCGGCCGCGTCGGTCACGCCGTCCGGTGAACCGCTCAAGCTGCCGCACTGCATTCTCGAGTTCACGGCGGGAACCCCGTTCGGCGACGGCCGGGTCCCCCGCTCGACCCGGCTCATCCTGCGCTTCGGGGACGAGCCGATCGAACGCGACGAGCAGTTCGTCGCGCTGACACCGACGCTCACGGCGCGGGCCGGGCTGCTGTCCGGGCTCAACGGGTTGCCCGACGGCGACACCGACAGCCGGGACTGGCTGGTCGGCCTGGGCCGGGCCTGGGCGGACGCCGGGCTGGCAGTAATCCATCACGAGCTGGCCGAGTTCCCCACGACGCAACGCCTGCGCGATGCCTTGGACACACGCGCGGCGTCCTCGGTCGGGCTGAGCCTGTCCGAGCTGTACGTCCTGGCCGGCCGGCGCGACGACCCGCGGCTGCTCGCCAAGGACGCGGCCGAACGCTCCGGCGCCGCCCGCGTCATCGTGCACGCCGACGCGTGGGCACTGGCGGTGCACCGTGACGACCCCGCGCACCAGGCCGATGTGTTGCTTTCCGGCAGCGCGCTGGCCGCCGCTCGCGCACGTGCGGGCACACCCGCCAACGACCTCAACCCGCCCGACGACGCCAGCTACACCGACGATCTGCCCAGCGCCGGTCCGCTCGGAGGCGGATGGTCGGCCACCAGCGTCCCGTCGCCGTACCTGCGCCACCCAGCCGCGACCATCGGGCTCGGCGACACATTCGTTGCCGGGGTGCTGCTCGCCGAAAGCCTGCCCTGACCCAGCACAACCTTCTATCGCAAGGAGAAAGCACCATGTCTGTCAGGAAACCCGCGCTCGACCCGGGCAAGATCCGTGGTCTGCAACGCGTCACCACCGATGCCGGATTCTTCGAGATCTGCGCCCTCGACCACCTCTCCGACTTCGCGGAGCTCCTCTCGCCGGACCCGTCCACCGTCACGTTCGCCGATGTCGTCACCGCCAAGGACGACCTGGTCAAGGCACTCTCACCGAGCGTGTCGGCGTTCCTGCTCGACGCCCGCTACGGCCTGCACGCGGTGGCCACCGGCTCACTGCCTGGCACGGTCGGGCTCATGTCGACCATCGAGGACGAGGACTACTCGCTGCCGGACGGTCCGCGTCGCACCCGGTACCGCGAGGGCTGGAGCCTCAGCCAGATCAAGCTGGTCGGCGCCGACGTCGCCAAGCTGCTGTGGTTCTACCGCCCCGACGTGGACGCCGCCACGGCCGAGCACCAGCGTTACGTGCTGCACAGCCTCGTCGACCGGTGCGCCGAGCTCAGCCTGCCGCTCGTCGTCGAACCGATCTGGTATCCCGTCGCGGGCGAAGACCCGACGACCGATGCGTGGAAGCAGGCACGGATCGAGGGCATCGTCGCCTCCGCGCTCGAGGCGAACGCGCTCGGCATCGACATGCTCAAGGTGGAGTTCCCCGGCTACGTTTCGACCGAGGCTGAGCGCGACCGGGCAGCCGCCGCCTGCAAGGAACTCGACGCGGGCATCGACGTGCCGTGGGTGATCCTGTCCGCCGGCGTGGGCTACGAGGAGTTCAAGACGCAGGTGTCGATCGCCTGCTCCGCGGGCGCGTCCGGATACCTCGCGGGCCGATCCATCTGGCGGGACGCGGTATCACTACACGAACCGGCGGCGCGCGCGGCCGCCATAGCCGCGGCACGCGCTCGGCTCGACCAACTCAACGCCGTCACCCGCACGCACGGGCGCCCGTTCGACCCGGCGCGCAGCCTGCCGGAAGTCCTCGACGCGATGCCGGACGGCTGGTTCCACACCTGGCATCCGGCGGGCTGACTCTCACGGATCTATGCGGCGGGCCATGGTCGGGTAGTCGACGACCAGTCCGCGGCCGTCGACGACCAGATCGCTCGTGAACGAACCAGCTGTGTAGCGGACCCGCGCGTAGCCGTCGCCGAGTTCGAGATGCGTATAGGTCTGCTGCGATGCGCCCACTTGCAGAGTGGGCACCTGCACGAACGCCATGACGAACCGTTCCGTCCCAGGGCCACGGTGCAGGCCGTGCCGCAGGATCGGCATCGTGTTCGTCAGCGGCGAGCACTCGAGGTCGCAGTCCAGCGCGCCGGCAAGCTCGGGTCGCACGGCACCGTTCACCGTCCACGTGTCCCGCTCTCGTCGCAGGTCGAGGTGGCGCGGCCCGTCCGCGACGACCGCGGTGACGTCGAGGCGGGTCGTCGCCGCTTGGTGATCGGTCTGCAGGGTGTACGTCAGCCAGTACGGCTCCGGACGCTGACCGGCAGCCCGGCCGGTGGCATTGACCGCCAGGCCGTCCAGCGCGATCCAGGCCGTCTCGGAGCCCGCCGTCTCGACGACCTGCCACACGAGCCTGCGTTGCTCGATCTCGACAGAGGACACGGCGAGATGCTATTCCGGCCAGTCCACCCAGGTGACCAGAGCGCCCTCGACGGTGACGGTCAGCGCCGTCGGCTGGTCCGGTCGTAACCACAGGTCGTAACGGCCGCGCCGCAGTCCTGGGTACACGGCGCAGTGCTGCGTCCCGACGCCGGTCCTGCGGTCGATGACCGCGACGTGCGGCCACGCGTGCGCGTGACCGTGCG
>DASXRA010000503.1:0-4085 GCA_036506855.1 Jatrophihabitantaceae bacterium | reverse complement strand
CCGGCAGCGTCTTCGGCCTCCTCGGCCCGAACGGCGCCGGCAAGTCCACCGCCGTCAAGATCCTGACCACCCTGTCGCGCGCCGACTCGGGAACCGCCATGGTCGCCGGCATCGACGTCCGCCTTTCGCCGGACCGCGTGCGCCGGGCGATCGGCCTCGTGTCGCAGAAGGCGAGCAGCGATCCGATGGCCACCGGGCGGGAGAACCTCGTCCTCGCGGCGCGCATCCAGGGCTTGCCGCGCTCGGCGGCGCGGGCCCGGGCCGACGAGCTGCTCGACCGTTTCGGGCTCGGCGACGCCGCCGACCGGCTCGTCCGGACGTACTCCGGCGGCATGGCCCGCAAGCTCGACGTCGCCATCGGGCTGATCCACCGTCCACAGGTGCTGTTCCTGGACGAGCCGACAACCGGCCTCGACCCGCAGGCGCGCGCCGAGATGTGGGCCGAGATCGCGCGGCTCGCCGGTGACGAGCAGGTGACGGTGCTGCTCACGACGCACTACCTCGACGAGGCCGATCGCCTCGCCGACCGGTTGGCGATCATCGATCACGGCCGGGTTGTCGTCGAGGGGACGCCGGACGAGCTCAAGGCCGAGCTGCACGGCGACACCGTCCAGATCGAGCTCGACGGCCCGGACACCACCGGCGCCGCGCTACGGCTGCTCGAACGGCTGCCTGGCCTCGACGGCGTCGTCGCCGAGGGCGCTGCACTTCGCGCCCGCGCCGACCTGGGCGCTCGTGCGGTGCCCGCTCTGCTCACCGCCCTGGACGACGCCGGCATCGCCGTCGCGTCCGTCACCGTCGCGCGGCCTTCGCTCGACGACGTCTACCTGCGCTATGCGGGGCGCACATTCGAAGGAGATCAAGCATGACCACGCTTCCCGCCGGCCGCCGCCGCTCCGCTCCTCGCTGCGTTCCTCGCTCGCTGGCGCTCCCTGCGGTACTCGCTGCGATGCTCACAGCGGAGGCCGGCTCATGACTACGTACGCCGCGGCCGCGCCGGGACGGCTCGTCGCGCATTCCGGCTACCTGACGATGCGCTCCGTGCGCGCGCTGATCCGCCAGCCGTGGTTCGTCGGCGCCACCCTGGTGCAGCCGATCGTCTGGCTGCTGCTGTTCGGGCAGCTGTTCAAGTCGCTGGTGCACCTGCGGGGCTTCCCGGCGGCGTCCGGCTCGTATCTGGAGTTCATCACGCCCGGCGTGATCATGATGACCGCGCTGTTCTCCAGCGGATGGGCCGGCACCGTATACATCGAGGACATGAACCGCGGCGTCATGGACCGCCTGCTCGCCTCACCGGTCAGCCGCGGCGCGATGATGATCGGCACGCTTGCCTACCAGGCGATCACCACGATCATCCAGGCCTCGATCGTCTTGGCCATCGCGTACGCGTGCGGTGCCCGCTTCGACGGTGCCGCGGACGGCATCCCGATAACCCTGCTGGCTGCCGTGCTGCTCACCGTGGTGTTCGCGGCGCTGTCCAACGCCATGGCATTGCTGACCCGCCAGCAGGAGACGCTGATCGGGATCAGCCAGTTCGTCAGCCTGCCGCTGCCGTTCCTCGCATCGGCGATCATGGACACCCGGCTCGCGCCGTCCTGGGTACGCCACGTCGCGAACTACAACCCGGTCGACTGGGTGGTGGTGATCAGCCGGCAGGCGCTCTCTGCGAGCCCCGACTGGGGAGCGATCTGGCCCCGGCTGGGAGCGATCACCACCCTGGCCATCGTGATGGCCTGGGTCGCGACGCGAGCGTTCGGCGCGTACCAGCGCTCGATCTGAACGGCTCCCGTTGGGTGGCGCCGCACAGGCGCCACTCAACGAGACGTTCGGCGCGGCACCCGGGCCGGCGGCTGGAGCACGGATGCCAAGGCCGGCGCGAGGTAACCGACGACCTCGTCGACCGTCGCGCTGGCCATCGGCTCGACCTCCAGCACGTACCGGGAGAAGACGACGCCGGACATCAGTGCGGCGGCCATGCCGGCGCGCTTGTGCGCGTCCCGGCCGCCGATCAGCTTGGCGAGCGGCGCGATCAGTTCGCGCTCGACGAGTTCGCGAAGCAGTCGGGTTATCTCAGGGTCCTCACCGGCAACACCGAGCATGGCCCGCAACGGAGCGCTGTTGGCGCGGTCGTCCCAGACCGTGAGCATCTTGCGCAACAGCCGTTCGGGCACGCCCGCGACATCGCCGGGCAGTGCCTCGGCGATGGCCACCGCTGGATTCGTCGGCAGCCGCAGCGCGGCCGCGAACAGTCCCTGCTTCGAGCCGAAGAAGTAGCTGAGCAACGCGACGTCGACGCCCGCCTCCGTCGCGATCGATCGCAGCGAGACGGCCTGGTAGCCGTCCGCGAGAAACCTCCGGCGAGCCACGTCGAGGACGACCTCACGGGTATCGGCACCGCCCGGGCGACGGCCTCGGCCTGGTCTCGGTTTCGCGTCGAGTGTTTTATTCATCACCGTTGAAATCTAGCACGAGATGTGCCACGCTGAATTCATCGTCGTTGAATAAGTCAGGAGCATGTCCGATGCACGCGTCCGAAACAGAGCAGTCGATACAGACCTCCCCCACCCCGACACCGGCCAATCCGCGCCGCTGGGCGGCACTGGTGTTCGTCTGCCTGGGCCAGTTGATGGTCGTGCTCGATGTGACGATCGTGAACATCGCCTTGCCCTCGGCCCAGCGTGATCTGGGTGCCTCCGACGCCTCGCGCCAGTGGGTCATCACCGCGTACACGCTCGCGTTCGGTGGCTTGCTGCTCCTCGGCGGACGCGTTGCCGACTACACAGGCCGCAAGCGCGCGTTCCTCGTCGGCCTGATCGGGTTTGCCGCAGCGTCCGCACTCGGCGGCGCCGCTGTCAACTTCGGCATGCTGCTCGGCGCGCGTGCGGTGCAGGGCGCCTTCGGTGCACTGCTCGCGCCCGCCGCGCTCTCGCTGATCGCCGTCAACTTCACCGACTCGCACGAGCGCGCCAAGGCGTTCGGCATCTTCGGCGCCATCGCCGCGGGTGGCGGCGCGGTGGGGCTGCTGCTCGGCGGGCTGCTCACCGAGTACCTGGACTGGCGCTGGTGCCTCTATGTCAACATCCCGATCGCGATCGCTGCCGCAGCCGGCGCGCAGTTACTGCTGCGCGAACCACGCTTGGCTGCCCGTCGGCGCCTCGACGTCCGCGGCGCGGCATTGGTCAGCCTCGGTCTGGTGTCTGTCGTCTACGGCTGCAGCGAGGCCGAGTCTCACGGCTGGAGTTCGGCCAAGGTCGTCAGCCTGCTGGTGCTCGGCGCGGTGTTGATCGCCAGCTTCGTCGTCGTGGAGAGCCGGGTGTCGCAACCGCTGCTGCCGCTGCGGGTCGTGCTCGACCGCACCCGGGGCAGCGCCTATCTCGCGGTCGGCTTGTCCGTGATCGGCATGTTCGGCACGTTCCTCTTCTTCACCTACCAGATGCAGGTCGTGATGCATTACTCGCCGGTGCTCACCGGGCTGGCCTTCCTGCCGATGACCGGCGCCATCTTGATCTCCGCCGGCGGCATCGCGTCACGGCTGATCGCCAAAGTGCCGCCTCGCGCGCTGATCGTGCCGGGCCTGCTGATCGCGGCTTCCGGACTGTTCTGGGCCAGCCGCCTGCAGGCCGACAGCTCCTACGTCTCGGTGATCCTGCCGGTCGAGTTGCTCCTCGGGTTCGGCATGGGTTGGGTGATGGCACCGGCGATGAACTACGCGACGCATCAGGTCGACCCGCAGGATGCAGGCGTCGCGTCGGCGACAGTCAATACCGCGCAGCAGATCGGTGCGTCGATCGGCACGGCGCTGCTCAACACCATCGCGACGAGCGGCGCCGCCAGCTACCTCGCATCGCACGCTCCGAGTCCCTCGGCAAGGCCGGCCGCGCTGGCCGCCGGCTTCACCGACGGGTTCGTGGTGGCGGCAGTCGTCGTCGCGACGGCCGCAGTCGTCGTCGCGTTGCTGATGGACACTCCGCGACCGCGCGGTAACGCCGATACCGAGGCAGCGTCGGTTCACGAGTTCAGCGCCTAGCGTTAGGCCCGCTGACGCCACAAGGGAGATCGAGACACCGACCCGAACCGGGTAGAGT
>DASXRA010000502.1:0-4085 GCA_036506855.1 Jatrophihabitantaceae bacterium | reverse complement strand
GGCGGCGATACCTGCCACGGCGCGCTTCACCGCGGCGAGTCTACGAGTCTCAAGATCGGCTTTTGCCGCCCATGTCAATCGGAACATCGCTTCCCCGCCGAGATCACCAATCCGCCGCACCCGATCCGCGGATTTCAGCGGGGAAGCACTTGCCGAGAGCGCTACGACAGCCGCTCACGTACCGCCGCGACGATCGTGGCGAGCTCCTCCCGCTGCTCGGCGGTGTTCTGCGCCGGCCAGAGGTTGAGCACGTCGAAGCCTGACTCGACGAGGGTGGTCAAGCCGGCCGTGACCTGCTCGGCGCTGCCGACGACCTGACCCGCTCGCGCCGGCACGCCGTCACCGACGAGCACGCCGACGTTGTAGCCGAGCGTCAGCTCGGACGGATCGCGGCCGGCCTCGCGCGCGGACGCCACGATGCGCTCGATTGCCGGCCCCGCGGCGTCCGGCGGCAGGATGAACGCCGAGGGCAGCCACCCGTCGGCCCGTTGCCCGGTGAGCCGCAGCATCCGCGGCCCGTACGCACCGAGCCAGATCGGGATTCGCCGCGCCGGAGGCGGCGACAATGTAGCGCCGTCGAGGTCGGCGACGCGGCCGTGGTGCGAGTGCGGCTCGCCCCGCCACAGCCCGCGCAGCACGTCGATCGTCTCGGCGAGATCGGCGACGGCATCGCGCGGCGACCGCGCCGGGAACCCGATGCTGTGCAGCGTCCCCGCATTGATCGGCGCGCCCGCGCCGAGGGCGAGGACCAGCCGGCCGCTGCTGAGCCGGTCGAGCGTCGTGGCCATCTTCGCGAGCAGCACAGGATGGCGGTTGGGCACCACGAGGACGTTGGGCACGAGGCTGACCGACGACGTGGACGCGGCCAGCCAGGTAAGCAGCGTCCACGCCTCGAACGACGGCACGGGCCCGGCGAGCACGTCGCGGTGCACCGTGACGAGGTCGAAACCAAGAGCCTCCGCGTGCTGCGCGACGCTCACCTGATCGGCGTCGTCGGAGATCGTCGTGTGGACGTTGAGCCCGAACCGTGGCGGGACCCGGCCGCGTTGCCGAGACGTCATCGACCGCTCCTTGGTGATACGGATACCGTCGATAGCTTCGACGTTGCCCTAAGGGGAAGGTCAAGATGGCCGAACTGGTCCAGGTGAGTGAGGCAGCCCGGTTGGCCGGTCTGACGGCGAAGGCGGTCCGCTTCTACGAGGCGCGCGGGCTGATACCGCCGGTGGCACGCACGAGCGCCGGGCACCGGACGTACACCGTTGACGACGTGCGCACCCTGCGCTTCGTCCGGCGAGCACGAGAACTCGGGCTCGGGCTGGCTCGGATCAAGGCGCTCCTCGAGCTGCGGGCGACCGGCGGCCGTCCGGACACGCTCGCCGTGCTCGAGGCGCACCTGGCCGGATTGGCGAGCGAGATCGCGGTGCTCGACGCGCGCCGCGCCGAGGTGTCAACGCTGCTCGACCGGGCGCGCGAGGCCATGCAGCTGGGCGAGGACGTCCGGCTATGCCGCGTTATTGCCGAGCGTTGCCCCGGGTCCGTCGCCAGGGCGTCTTGCTAAACCCCATGCTCTGCTGCGCGACGCCCAGGCACGTGATCTGCAGCAGATCACGCACCTGGCCGCCGCTCGCGACGAGCGGGGGTTTAGCAACACGCCCTAGTTGAAGTGATACGCCGGGACGTTCGCGGCGACGATGTGCTGGTGGAACGTGAACACGTCCGGATCGTTCGGGTCGATCGTCGCGCTGACCCAGTGGCTCTGCCCGCTGCCGAACGTCATCACCCTGGTGAAGTTCTCGATCACGTTGCCGGCGTCGTCGGTCAGCGGTTTGTCGGCGACGAAGAAGTGACTGTCGCCGTTGACGAGCACGACCGGCTTGCCGAACGCCGCGGACTCGCGGGCCAGCGCTGCCAGCGTGTCGGCGAAGTGGTCGGTCTTGTCGGTCGTCGTACCGACGGGAGTCGACGCGGTGTCGGCGAACATGTCGGCCTGGCTCACGATCATGATCGCCGCCGACCCGTTGGCCTTCGCCGCGGCGAAGGACTCGTGGATCCACTGCAGGTTCGCGGCATTGCGTGCGGTGTACTCGGCGTCAGCTTCTGCCTGCGGGCCGTTCGCTGTGTCGCCGTCGGCGATCCAGTCGTTGTTGCTGCCGGGGATGTTCACGCCGACGTAGGTGACCGGGCCGTACGTCCAGCGGACGTTCTCCGGGTAGGCGGCGCTCTGCCGGGTCATCGTGAGCGTGCGCTGCCCGAGGCTCTGGTCGGTCGGGTAGAACAGCTGCCGCTCGTACTGCAGCCGCTCGACCGCGTCGAACGTCGGGCCCGCCGTCGCCGGGCGGTCGCAGTCGGTCCACTCGTTGTCGCCCGGCACGACGACCACCGGGTCGACGAGCTGGTTGAAGTGGTCGAGCGCGTACTTGTAGATGTCCGGCTTACCGGCGGCCGCGGCTGAGCCGTCGACGTCGGCGTAGCACGGTTCGCTGCCGTTCTTGATGTCGCCGTCGAATGCCGAGAACGCGAGCTTGTGCGTGTTGATGTCGGCGAGGACGTTCGGGTACTGGGCTCGCCCGGTGGCGCCGTAGGGCATGTCGCCGAACAGGCCGATCTCGTAATGCTGGGCGTTGATGCCGTCATGATCGGACGGCGCTGCCTGCGCCGTGATGACCCCGGCGAGGCAGGCGGCGCCCAATACGGCAGCACCCGCGACGAACACGATTCGGCGGTACCCATTGCGTGACATGAACGCGAACGTGGCACCGCCGGTTGGCCAAGACGCGACCTCCATCCGTACGGCGTCTTTCCGCAGGGTGAACAGGGAGGTCAGTCGAAGAGCGTGTCGAGTTCTGGCATTGACACGGCCGGGAGGTCGGCGACGTGCTGGCTCCGCGCCCGTGCGCGCTCGGCCTCGCGCACGTCGAGGGTGGCCATCGCGTCGGGGGTGAGGAACCGGCTGGCCGGCGCGTAGCTGTGCCGATCGTCGCGCGCGTGGCGATGGTGCGGCAGGCGCAGCGGCGTGTACAACGTCAACCGGTCGCGCGCCCGGGTGACGGCGACGTAGAACAGCCGCTGCTCCTCCTCCAGGCCGGTCGGTGTGGACAGCGCCATGTCGGACGGGAACGCGCCGTCGATGACGTGGATGACGTGCACGCTCGGCCATTCCAGCCCCTTGGCCGAGTGCACGGTGGAGAGCGTCAGATAGTCGTCGTCGAGGTGCGGCGGTTTGGCGTAGTCGCTGGTGCTGGCCGGCGGATCGAGCGTGATGTCGGCGACGAACGCCGCGAGGTCGGCGGAGCCCGCGGCGGCGGACGCGAGCCGCTCGAGGTTCTCCAGGCGTGGGCCGCCGTCCGGGTAGCGGGACTGGATCAGCGGCCGCAACAGCGTCAGGCAACCGGTGACACGCTCGGCGGTATTCGCGAGCGCCCGGGCGTCGCCCAGCCGGGTCAGCGTCGCGTCGAGGCTGACTCGCGCCTGAGCCGGGGCGGCCGCCACGACCGTGTTGTCGTCCGCATCAGTGACCAGGGGCAACAGTGCGCGCGACCGGGCCGGCCCGATGCCGTCGTGCATGCGCAGCAGCCGGAACCAGGCCATCTCGTCGCGGCGGTTGTGGGTGAGCCGCAGGACGGCGAGGAAGTCCTTGACGTGCGCTGCCTCGAGGAACCGCAGCCCGCCGTACTTGACGAACGGGATGCGGCGGGCGGTGAGCTCGACCTCGAGCAGGTCGCTGTGGTGTGCCGAGCGCATCAGCACGGCGTGGTCGCGTAATCGGCGCCCGTCCTCGACGTCAGTGAGGATCGCGTCGAGTACGAGCCGCGCCTCGTCCGGTGCGTCGTGGCAACGCTGCAGCCGAGCGCGCAGCGCGCCACCGCCGGTGCGGTCGGCTTGCAGGACGAGGCGATGCTCGCCCGCGCCGGGACGTACCGCGTTCGCCAGGTCGAGCAGGGGCTGCCGCGACCGGAAGTTGCGTTCCAGCCGCACGATCCGCGCATCCGGCAGGGCGACGGCGAGGTCGAGCAGGTGCGCGCTGCTCGCGCCCCGGAAGCCGTACACCGCCTGCGCGTCGTCGCCGACGACCGTGAGGCCCTGCC
>DASXRA010000501.1:0-2229 GCA_036506855.1 Jatrophihabitantaceae bacterium | reverse complement strand
GAGGTCAAGGACTGGGCCGCGACGATGGCCACCGCCTATCTCGAGCATTCGGCCGGCGAGGAGCACGAGCGCTGGGTCGATGTCATCCGCCTGAGTTGGGACGCCGAGCGGCGATGGGGTGCACGGGCTGACGGACGCTGGGTGGGCACGCTCGGCAGCTGGGATCGCACGCTCACCGTCCCGGCGTTCGACGGCAAGCCGGCCGACATCCCGGCCGACGCTCTCGCGATGGTCAGCGTGGCCGCGACGCACCGCCGGCGCGGGCTCCTCACCGCGATGCTCACCAACTCGTTGCGCGCGGCCCGCGAGCGCGGGGACGCGGTGAGCATCCTGTTCGCCGCCGAGTGGCCGATCTACGGGCGATTCGGCTACGCGCCGTCGTCGACGACCGCGTCGTACACCCTGCGGCCGCGGACCCGGGGCGGATCGCTCACGCCGTCCGGCGACGGCAACGTCCGGCAGGTGGACGACGCGCAGATGGGCGAGCTGGCGCCGGGCAGCTTCGACGTCGCCCGCCACCTGCGCGCCGGGAACATCAACCGTCCGCGGCAATGGTGGGATCGCAGGCTCGGCCTCGGTGGATATCCCCCGCCGGACCGCGGCGCCAAGCTGGCCACGAGCCTCGTGCGCGAAGGTCCGGACGGCGTCGACGGCTTCGTCGCGTGGGCCCCCGCCGGGGGGTTCGACATGGACGGCACCACCGGAGCAATCGAGGTCGTCGACCTGTGTGCCGCGAGCGATGCCGCGTATCGGGACCTCTGGGCGTACCTCACCGGAATCGACCTGGTCGGCGAGATCAGGATGAAGACCCGTCCGCCGGACGAGCCACTGCGGTGGCTGTTGCACGACGGCCGGGCCCTGCGGCAGACGTACGCGGGCGACGGGTTGTGGCTGCGGATCCTGGACGCGCCGGCCACGCTGTCCGCGCGGCGCTACGCCGTAACGGACCGCCTCGTGCTGGACGTGGTCGACGACGACATCGGCGAGTTCGCGGCCGGACGGTTCGTGCTGGACGGCGGGCCGGACGGTGCGCAGTGCACACCGTCCGCTGTGGACGGTGCCGACCTGCGGGTGCACCAGCGCGCGCTGGCCGCGGCATACCTGGGCGGTTTCAGCCTGCGCGGCCAACAGGTCACAGGACTCGTCGACGAGCTCACCGCGGGCGCGTTACGTCGCGCGGACGCTATGTTCGCGACACCGCAAGCCCCATGGTGCGCGACCGGCTTCTGATCCGCCTCAGTCGTCGGCCAGCGCCGGCGCGGCCCAGCGCTCCTCGATGCGCCCGTAGCGCCAGATCAGCCACGACACGAGCCAGGTCGCGACGAACACGCCGACCACGATGTAGCCCGTGTAGTCGAAGTCGCCGATGGCGCCGAGCAGGCCCCACGCGCCACCGTGCAGATCCAGCTTGTCGGCCAGCAGACCGAGTAGCTCGATACCGCCGATGACCATTGCGACGAGCACGCTGAGCGTCGTGACGGTCAGGTTGTAGTACACCTTGCGGATCGGCTTGGAGAACGCCCACCCGTAGGCGAAGTTCATGAACGAGCCGTCGACGGTGTCGAACAGGCACATGCCTGCCGTGAACAGGATCGGCAGGCAGAGCACGGCGTACCAGGGCAGGGCAAGTGCGGCGCTCGTGCTCGCCAGCACGAGCAGTGAGACCTCCGATGCCGTGTCGAAGCCGAACCCGAACAGGACGCCGACCGGGTACATGTGCCACGGCTTGCGCACCGCGACCGTCGCGCGCCGCAGGATTCGATTGAGCAGGCCGCGTCCGGTCAGCAGCGTCTCGAGCGTCTGCTCGTCGAGGCGCCCGGTGCGCATCTCGCGGAACACCTTCACGATGCCTACCAGGACGACGAGATTGACGAGCCCGAGCGCGAGCAGGAACGTGCCGGACACGCTGACCCCGACCGTGCCGGTCACGTCGCGCAGCGTCGAGTTGTCGTCCTTGACCTGGCCGATCAGCGACCGCACGCCGAGGCCGAGCAGCACGCACATGCCGAACACGATCGTGGAGTGCCCGAGGCTGAACCAGAATCCGACCGACAGCGGTCGCGTGCGTTCGTGCATGAGCTTGCGGGTTGTGTTGTCGATCGCGGCGATGTGGTCGACGTCGAATGCGTGCCGCATGCCCAGCGTGTAGGCCGTGATCCCCAGGCCGATGCCGAATGTCTGCCCGCCGAGCTCGAGATGCCGCGGCGCGACGACCAGCATCAACAGCCC
>DASXRA010000500.1:0-6255 GCA_036506855.1 Jatrophihabitantaceae bacterium | reverse complement strand
GGCGTACGGCGGTGACGGTCGCGTGCACGCCCATCGGCAGCATCCCGCCGTTGGTGTCGCACAGCACCCCGACGTCTGCGCCGGCCTCCAGTGCTGCGTCGAGCACCCGTACGCCGTAGTCGGGGTCGTGCTTGTACCCGTCGAAGAAGTGCTCGCAGTCGAGGAATACGCGGCGTCCCTCAGCGCGCAGGAACGCGACGGTGTCGCGCACCATCGCGAGGTTCTCCTCCAAGGTTGTCCGTAGGGCCTGCTCGACGTGCCACACGTCCGACTTCGCGACGAGCGTGATCACCGGCGCGCGAGAGTCGACCAGTGCGCGCACCTGAGGGTCGTCCTCGACGCGCACGCCTGCCTTGCGGGTGGCGCCGAATGCCACGAGTGTGGCGTGCTTCAGCACGAGCTCACCGTCGGCCGCGCGGGCGAAGAACTCGGTGTCCTTGGGCATGGCGCCCGGCCAGCCCCCCTCGATGAAGCCGACGCCGATCTGGTCGAGCAGGCGTGCAACGGCGAGCTTGTCGGCCACCGAGTAGGTGATCCCCTCACGCTGCGCGCCGTCACGCAATGTCGTGTCGAAGACGTGGAAGTCGTCGGTCTGCATCGTTGCGAATCCTTGCCTGGTAGGGACAAAACAAAAGACCCCCCGCCGGATGGCGAAGGGTCTGCGCGTCGGACTCGATCTCGGCCGACGCGCTAACTGATAATGACGAAGCGGAACTGCACGCGCCGAGTCTGCCACAGAATCGGTGCATCGGCGCGCCGAGATGTCACCCGGATTCAGCGGAAAGTGACCGATACCAGCGGATCTTGTCGCGCAGGTGGCGTTGCTGCGCACGCAGGTTGCGGACCTGATCGTCGACAGCGCGGTCGTGCTCCTCCAGCAGCGCCACGCGTTCGGCGATCGTCTCGTCGCCCGCGCGGGCCAGCTCGGCGTAGCGCAACATCCGGGCGATCGGCATACCCGTGTCACGCAGGCAGCGAAGGATCTCCAGCCAGCCGATGTCGTCGTCGGTGAATATGCGTCGCCCGCCCGACGTGCGGGCGACTCCGCCGACCAGGCCGATGCGTTCGTAGTACCGCAACGTGTCGAGGCTGAAGCCAGTCTTGTCGACGACCTGCCCCGGCGAGTAGCTCTGCATGACTTCAGGCTCGCACCTGGAGTGCGCTCCAGGTCAAGGTCGGCGACCTGGTTTTGGGTTTTGGCCGCCCGGACTGCCTGTAGCGGTCCGGGCGGCCAAAACCTGCGTCGGATCAGCCGGCCGCGGCCTTTGCCAGGCGCTCGCCGATCTCACTGGTCGTGCCCGGCCGGCGCGGGTCGCGCGCCGCGAGGTCGGCGGCCACGGCGGCCTCGACGCGAGCCGAGGCGTCCGTCTCGCCGAGATGGTCGAGCAGCATGGCGACGGACAGGATCGCTGCGGTCGGGTCGGCCTTGCCCTGACCGGCGATGTCGGGCGCCGAGCCGTGCACCGGCTCGAACATCGACGGGCTACGCCGGGATGGGTCGACGTTACCGCTGGCTGCCAGGCCGATGCCGCCCGACACGGCTGCTGCGAGGTCGGTGATGATGTCGCCGAACAGGTTGTCGGTCACGATCACGTCGTAACGTGCCGGGTCGGTGACCAGGTAGATCATCGCCGCGTCGACGTGGTTGTAGGCGACGGTCACGTCCGGGTAGTCCGCACCGACGGCGGAGACCGTGCGCGTCCATAGATCGCCCGCATATACGAGGACGTTGTTCTTGTGCACCAGCGTCAGGTGCTTGCGCGGACGCGACCGCGCGCGCTCGAACGCGGCACGCACGACCCGGTCGACGCCGAATGCCGTGTTGACGCTGACCTCGGTGGCCACCTCCTGCGGCGTGCCGCGCCGCAGCACTCCCCCGTTGCCGGTGTACGGGCCCTCGGTGCCCTCCCGGTACACGACGAAGTCGATGTCCGGGGATCCGGCCAGCGGTGACGCCACGCCCGGGTAGAGCTTGGCCGGGCGCAGGTTCACGTAATGGTCGAGCTCGAAGCGCAGCCGCAGCAGCAGACCTCGTTCGAGCACGCCCGACGGTACGGACGGGTCGCCGACCGCGCCCAGCAGTATCGCGTCGCTGTCGCGGATCTCGGCCAACGCCGAGTCGGGCAGTGTCTCGCCGGTGCGGTGCCAGCGCGCGGCGCCGAGGTCGAACGTCGTCTCGTCGACACCCGGGAGTACCGCGTGGAGCACGTGCAACGCCTGCGCGGTGACCTCGATCCCGATGCCATCGCCCGGAATGACCGCAAGCTTCATGCCGGGCAGCGTAGCCGAGCCCACTCGTCAGGTCCCACTTACCGGGCTGGCCGTCTCACTCTCCAAGACGGCCTGGTAAGAGGGCAGTTCCCGCATGCTGCGCAGCGGCGACAGGTACACCGGCAGGAAGCTGAAGCAGGCGCCAATCGCCGAGATAAGGAGCGCGGGGCGAACGCCCAGCCACGAGCCGAAAGCCCCGCCGAGCACGCCGCCGAGCGGCAACGTGCCCCACACCAGGAAGCGCATGGTGGCGTTCATCCGGCCGAGCAGCGCGGGCGGGCAGAGACCCTGCCGGAAGCTCACCTGGGTGATGTTGTAGGCGACGACCGTGATCGACACGAGCAACTGCGCCACGGCGAGCAGCACGAGCGTCCAGTCGCGATGGACGAACGGCGCGACGAAGCCGAGCGGCGCGGCGGCAAGGATCGAGACCCAGATCGCCGGTCCCTGCCCGAACCGGCGCGCCAGTCGGCCGGCGAGCAGCGAGCCGATCAGGCCGCCGACCGCAGCTGTTGAGCTGATCAGGCCGATGACGCCGGCAGAAAGATGCAGCTCACGGGCGAGCAGTACGTAGTAGACGGCGAGTCCGAGCGACATGAACAGGTTGGACGAGGCGGTGCACATCGCGATCGCGCGCAGCATCGGGTTGCCGACGACGAAGCGCAGCCCCTGGGCGATCTCGCGGCCGAGGTGGCGGTCGTGCGTGCGCTGCCGTTCGGCCGGGTCGACTCGAATCGCGCCGACCCAGACGGCCGACCACAGGAAGCTCATCGCATCGATCAGGACGGCGTACGGCGCGGTGAGCACCTGGATCAGCACGCCGCCGATGCTGGTCCCGCGATCTGCGCCACCGACTCGCTCGCCTGCAGCTTCGCATTGCCGTCGACGAGCAGGTCCCGGTCGATCAGCTCCGGTAGGTAGGACTGGTACGCGACGTCGAAGAACACCGTTCCGACGCCGACGACGAGGGCTACGGCGTAGAGCTGCTCGATGGTGAGCGCGTGCAGCGCCGCCGCGGCAGGTATCGAGCCGATCGCGGCCGCACGCAGCACGTCGTTGGCGATGAGCACGTTGCGACAGCGCATCCGATCCACCCAGGCACCCGCCGGCAGGCCGATGACGGGGAAGGCAAGCCACTGCAGCGCGGTGAGCAGGCCGACCTGAAACGTCGACGCATGCACGACGAGGATCGCCACGAGCGGCAGCGCGAGCTGGCTGACCATCGTGCCGAACTGGCTGACCGTCTCGCCGATCCACAGCTGGCGAAAGTCCCGGTGGCGCCAAAGCGCATCGCGCCGGATTGCGGTCCGCTGAGTCGCCTCGGTCACGGCGGCTAGCCTGCGCGAGTGATTGGCGTTTGTCAATCACTCGGCTTATGCTACTGATCCATGACGTCTCGACGCCCCGCGACGGACGAGGAGGCGCGCGCGTTGGCGTCCACCTTGCGGCTGCGGATCCTGCGGGTGTGCCTCAGCGAGGCGTGCACGAACAAGCAGATCGCGCAGGCGCTCGGCCGCGACCCGGCCACCACGCTCCATCACGTCCGCCGACTCGTGCGCACCGGTTTCCTCGCCGCGCAACCTGAACGCCACGGGACGCGCGGTGCGCGCGAAGTGCCTTATCTGGCAACCAGAAAGTCGTGGCGGCTCAAGTCACCCGCGAGGGACCGTGCCGTGTTGGACGCGTTCCTCGAGGAGGTCGCGCTCGTCCCGGTCGCCGACCTGGACACGACCCGGCTGGGCCTTCGCCTGGCGCCCGACGACATGACCGAGTTCCGGCACCGGCTGCGCGACCTACTCGACGAGTTCGAACAGCGCCCCCACGACCCAACCGCAACGCCCTGGTCGCTCTTCCTAGCCATGCACCCAGACCCATCCCGCCTGGGCGGACCGTGTCTTCACCCGAGCGGTGATGAGCGCTCGCTGACCTATCCCGCCTGAGCGGATTCGCGTCTCCACCGCTCGCTTCGCTCGGGTGAATCCCCGGATCCGCTCCGCGCCTTCGGCGCGGGCCGCGTCGCGGCGGCGGGCTCTTCGCGCGAGCGCTCATCGCTCTGTGGTTGCGCGTTGTCCCGCCCACGGCGGGACAATTACCGCTTGGCGGTTCCCTCGGTGTAGTCGTCGTCGGCGGTGGCGACCCAGCTCATCAGGCCACGTAGCTGGCGGCCGACGTCCTCGATCGGGTGCTGTTCGGCCTTCTCGCGCAGCGCCTTGAACTCCGGCGCGCCCGCGTCCTGGTCGGCGATGAACCGCGCGGCGAACGTGCCGTCGCGGATCTCGCCGAGGATGCGCTGCATGTTCTCCTTGACGTGCGCGTCGATGATCCGCGGGCCGGACACGTAGTCGCCGTACTCGGCGGTATCGGACACCGACCAGCGCTGCTTGGCGATACCGCCCTCGTACATCAGGTCGACGATCAGCTTGAGCTCGTGCAGGCACTCGAAGTAGGCGACCTCGGGCGTGTAGCCGGCCTCGGTCAGCGTCTCGAACCCGTACTGGACGAGCTGGGAGACCCCGCCACACAGCACGGCCTGCTCGCCGAACAGGTCGGTCTCGGTCTCCTCGGTGAACGTCGTCCTGATCGCGCCGGCGCGCGTGCCGCCGATCGCCTTCGCATACGACAGCGCGAGCTCGAACGCCGAGCCGGACGCGTCCTGCTCGACCGCGACGAGCACCGGGACGCCCTTGCCGTCGACGAACTGCCGACGCACCAGGTGCCCCGGGCCTTTCGGCGCGACCATCGCGACGTCGACGTTGCCCGGCGGCTTGATGTATCCGAATCGGATGTTGAAGCCGTGGCCGAAGAAGATCGCGTCGCCGTCCTTCAGGTTCGGCTCGATCGACTCGGCGTACAGCGAGCGCTGCGCCGGGTCCGGGGCCAGCACCATGATCAGGTCGGCCTCGGCCGACGCCTCGGCCGGCGTCCGCACCCGCAGGCCCTCGTCGCTCGCCTTGCCCCGGCTCCTTGATCCCTCGGGCAGGCCGACCCGCACGTCCACGCCGGAGTCGCGCAGCGACAGGGCATGCGCATGACCTTGGCTGCCGTATCCCAGCACGGCGACCTTGCGCCCTTGCACGATCGACAGGTCGGCGTCGTCGTCGTAATAGATCTCTACCACTGATTTCCCTTTCTTTGGGCTGCCTTCAATCAGGCGCTGCGCTCGACCGAGCGAAGCGCGGCTTGGGTCATCGAACGTGGGCCCCGCCCGAGTGCGACCACGCCGGACTGGACCATCTCGCGAATGCCGTACGGCTCCAGCATCTTCAGCATCGCCTCGAGCTTGACCGGCGGGCCGGTCACCTCGATGGTGAGCGCCTCGGGGCTGACGTCGACGACCTTCGCCTTGAACAGCTCGACGGTCTCGAGCACGCCGCGGCGGGTCGCGTCGTCGGCGCGGACCTTCACCAGCAGGAGCTCGCGCTGAACCGCGCTCGCATCCTCGAGCTCGACGATCTTGATCACGTTGATGAGCTTGTTGAGCTGCTTGGTGACCTGCTCGAGTGCGGTGCCCTCGACGCCGACCAGGATCGTGATGCGCGAGATCTCCGGATGCTCGGTAGGGCCGACCGCGAGCGACTCGATGTTGAAGCTGCGACGGCTGAACAGCCCGGACACCCGGGCGAGAACACCCGGCTTGTTCTCGACGAGGACGGACAGCGTGTGGGTACTCATGAGACGAGGTCCTTCACGAGCATCGCAGCGAGTACCGCAGCGACAGCGCCCTCGGGCGCTGGATGTGCCAGCACGCAGCGAGGAGCGGAGTGGAGGACCGAGGCGGGCGGATGAGTACTCATGGGCGAACTCCGGAGATCATGATGTCGGTCAGCGTCTCGCAGTGCAGCCGAGTGCTGTCGAGCAGGGGGACGGCTACATCGCCGTCGTGCAGGAGCAGGTCGATCTCGGTGCAGCCGAGGACGACCGCATCGACGCCACCGGCGACCAGTCGCGCGACGACGTCGAGGTACGCGGTTCGCGACTCGTCGC
>DASXRA010000499.1:0-3250 GCA_036506855.1 Jatrophihabitantaceae bacterium | reverse complement strand
CACCGCGGACAAGCCGGTGATCTTCGCCTACCACGGCTACCCCTGGCTGATCCACCGGCTGACCTACCGGCGCGCCAACCACCACAACATCCATGTGCGCGGCTACAAGGAGCAGGGCACCACCACCACTCCGTTCGACATGGTCATGCTCAACGACCTCGACCGCTTCCACCTCGTCATGGACGTTATCGATCGCGTGCCGTCGCTCGGCAGTCGGTGCGCGGTGCTGCGCCAGCATATGGTGGACGCCCGGCTCGCCGCCCGCGCCCATACGCGCGAGTACGGAGATGACGATCCCGCGATCGCCGAGTGGACCTGGCCGGCGTAGTGCGCACCGCCCGCCGATCATGTGCATGTCGGGGCGCTGGAGCCTGCCAATCTGCACATGATCGTCACGGACTCGCGCTCACGGCCGACCCGGACAGTCGCCGCGTCGTCAGGAGAACGGGCAAGTGCTGATGCGCGTACTGGTCGTCAATGCCGGATCGTCCAGCCTGAAACTGCGTCTGCTCGCCGAGGACGAGCTTGTCGAGAGCGCGGACCTGGCACCGGACGCCGCAGTGGCCGACGCGCTGCGCGGCTGGCCGACGCCGGACGCGGTCGGCCATCGCATCGTCCACGGCGGAACGTCCTACTCCGGGCCGGTCGTTGTGGACGCAGCCGTGCGCGTGCGGCTGGGTGAGCTGACCGACCTCGCTCCGCTGCATCAACCCAAATCGCTGGCGGCGCTCGACGCCGTCAGCGAGGCGCTGCCGGACGTCCCCGCCGTGGCCTGTTTCGACACGGCCTTCCACTCGACTCTGTCGGCCGCGGCGTCCACCTACGCGATCCCGGGCGAGTGGCGAGAGCGGTACGCGATAAGGCGGTACGGGTTCCACGGGCTCTCGCACGCGTACTGCTCGGCCCGTGCGGCGTCGCTACTCGGACGCGACGGGCTGCGGATCGTCACCTGCCATCTGGGCGCCGGCGCGTCGCTGGCCGCGGTTGTCGACGGTCAGAGCGTCGACACGACGATGGGTTTCACCCCGCTCGAAGGCCTGGTGATGGCGACCCGATCCGGCACGGTCGACCCCGGCCTCGTGCTGTGGCTCGAAGAGCACGAGCACATCTCGCCGCACGACGTGGCCACGGCACTGGAGCATCGCTCCGGGATCCTCGCCCTGGCCGGCACCGCCGATATGCGCGAGGTCGAGTCGCGCAGCGATCCCGCAGCCACGCTCGCCATGGACGTGTACGTCCACCGGCTGGTGCTGGGCATCGGCGCGATGGCAGCGGCGGCCGGTGGCCTGGACGCCCTGGTGTTCACCGGCGGGGTGGGGGAGCATTCGCCCATCGTCCGGGAGCGGGCGTCCGGACGGCTCGGCCATCTCGGCGTGACGGTCGACCCAGCCGACAACGAGGCTGCGCAGCCGGACCTCGACATCTCGGCCGCCGGCGCGAGCGCGCGCACCCTCGTCATCGCCGCCCGCGAAGACCTGCAAATCGCCCGTGAAACCCGCCAGGTCATGTCCGCCTACTAGGCCCCGCCGAGCCCCCGTGCCGCGCTGCGGTGCGAGGATCGCCAGCATGACCTCCTCGCGACTTCCCCGTGCGATGTGGACGCTCATCGAGCCGATCCACGACGTCACCTATTTCTCCGCCGAACCGCGCGCCGCGTTCGAGAGCGCCGGCCTGCGCGGTTACTGGCGTGGCTACTTCGCCGGCCGCGCCGCCCCGCTCGGCGCCGTCGGTGCCGGCCCGGTGATCGCCCTGTTCAGCGGCTTCGCGCCGCCGTTCGTGCGACGCGCGCTGCCCGCGGTCTGGTCGATGGTCACTCCCAATGCGGCGCTCGACGCCCGGGCTGCCGGGGCGGCGGCCGCCCTGCGCCGGCTGGCTCCTGACGAGTCCGCCGTCGAGTCGGCGGCCGCCGCGCTCGAGCGGGTGATCGACGGGCTCGACTTCGCCGGACGCGCACTGGGCGCGGCCAACGCCGACGTGCCACGTCCGGACGATCCGCACGCGCGGTTCTGGCAAGCAACCGCCACCCTGCGTGAGTATCGCGGCGACTGCCACGTCGCTGCGCTCGTCGGAGCGGGTGTGGCCGGGCTCGACATCCTCGTCCTGCGCTGCGCGCTCGATACCTACCGTGACGTGCTGCAGCCCGCGCGCGGTTGGGGCGACGACGAGTGGGCCGTCGCCACCGACCGGTTGATGGCACGCGGGCTGCTCGACACGGCCGGCTCGATCACCGATCCGGGCCGGCAGCTCGTCGCGGACGTCGAGGCCGTCACCGACCGTGCAGCGGCGTGGACTTCGCTGTCGTCCGACGAGATTACCCTTATCGCAAAAGGCCTTTCGCCGATCGCGCGGGCCTGCGCTGCGGAGCTGCCCGAGCGCACACCGATCGGAGAGCTGCGGCTGTGGGACGTCGACACCGACCCCGCCGCCGCGTTGGTGACGCCTCCGGCCTGATCTCGCTATCTGGGAATTACATCTTGCTCAGTAGGACGCGACGCTAGGCTGTCGGCGTGCTCGATCCTGGCCGCCGACCGATCTGGCGCTGGGCCATCCTCGTGCTCGGCATCGTCTCGCAAGCCTCGACGTGCGTGTTCCTGTACGGGCTGCCGATGCTCGTGCCGGCCCTGCTGTCCGAGGAGCACCTGAGCCTGTTCGGCGCCAGCCTGGTCATATCCGCTCCGGCGGCCGGCCTGCTGATCACGCTCATCGCGTGGGGTGCCGCCGCCGACCGCTTCGGTGAGCGCCTGGTCATGGCGAGCGGTCTGGCCCTGGCGGCAGTGTTCGTCTTCCTCGCGGTCATCACGCACGGGCCGGTGCTGCTCTGCACGGTGCTGGCGATGGCCGGAGCGGCCGGAGCCTCGGTCAGCCCGGCGAGCGGGCGCGTCGTCATGGGCTGGTTCACCGCTCGCGAGCGCGGCCTCGCGATGGGTGCGCGGCAGACCGCACAACCGGTCGGCGTCGCGCTCGCCGCGCTGACCCTGCCCTCGCTCGCGCGCGACCACGGGCTGCACGCGGCGCTGCTGTTCCCGGCCGGGCTGTGTGCCGTTGTCGCCGCGCTGGTCGTCCTGCTCGTCAGCGACCCGCCTCGGCCGGTGGCGGGCCTGACCGAGCGGCCGATGGGTTCGCCGTACCGCGCGTCCGGGCTGTGGCGCATCCACGCCGCAAGCGCGCTGCTCGTCATTCCGCAGTTCGCGGTGTCGGCGTTCATGCTCGTCTACCTGGTCGGGCAGCGACACTGGGACGCCGCGACTGC
>DASXRA010000498.1:0-3323 GCA_036506855.1 Jatrophihabitantaceae bacterium | reverse complement strand
GCGTCGCGCGCGGCCAGCCCTTGCCGGCCACGCACAGCGCCTCGACCCGCTCGGCGTCGCCGAAGAGGTGCTGGACCTGGCTCGCGACCACCCCGCCGGTGCTCGACACCTTCTCCTCGCACACGACGTCGCGCACCCACGTCGCGTCGTCGTCGGCGTACGTCGTGTCCGTCACGGCTTCGTCGCCAGCGCCGCCGGTGTTGCCACAGTCCGGTCCGTCGACCACGACGTCGGTACGGCCGCAGTCCACGGCATGGGTCGTGCGCCCGAGCCCGTCCTGGCCGTACTTGACGTCGGTGAATCGGAGTACCGACGTGTCGTCGTACTGCGTCACCGTCCGCTTGAGCACCGCGCGCCGCAGGAGCGGCACGTCGGGCAGCCCGGCCACCGCTTGCGTCGCCCAGGTGTTGGTCACGAACGACAGCCGCTTCCCGGCGCCATTGAACACCTGCACCGTCTGCGGCCGGCCGCGCAACACCCGATCGTTGCCGTTGCCGATCAGGTGGCGCGTGATCACGCTGCCGGTCTCGGCCGCCGTCGCCCCCGCCGTGGTCACGATCGTGGTCAGGAAGCCCGCGAAGCGCCGCTCCACCGCGTCGTAGACCCCGTCGCGCACCGAGTAGCCCACCACCCGCGTCGTCTCCCCAGGTCCCAGCGCCGTCGTCTTCTTCACCGGCACCGGCATCGCGATCGGCACCAGCGAGCCCCACGCCGAGCCGGCCAGCGCCGCCTCCACCGCCAGCGCGTGCGCCGACCGGTAGTCGAAGGCCACCTCCATCCCCAGCCCGTTGCTCACCTGGGTCAGCATCCCCGCCGTCGTCGCCCCGGCCAGGTCCAGCCGCCACATCCCGCTCGCCGACGACCACACCACGTCCTGCGAGCCGTTGCCGTTGGTGTCCGCCACCGCCACCACCACGTTGCTCGTCAGCGGCTCCGGATTCGCCAGCGTCGCCTTCAGCGCCCCGAAGCTCCCGTTCGCCAGTCCCGGAAACCACTTCACCGTGCCCGACTCGATCTTGAGCAGATCCATCAGCCCGTCGCGATCGAGATCGACCAGCTCGATCTCCGCGATGCTTCCGATCGTGCCCGCGAACGGATAGCTCACCCGGATCGCCGGATCGAAGCTGCCGTCGCCGCGGCCCACGTACACGTCGAGGTGATCGCTGCCCACCACGAAGAAGTCGTCGAGCCCATCCCCGTTCGTGTCGTGGAACCGCCCCGACGCCGTCGGCAACACCGCGCCCCCGATCCGCTCGACGCCCTGCGCCGCCCCCAGCCCCTGCCGGCTCGCGAAGCGCACTTGCAGGCCGTCGTTGTTCCACTGGATGGCGTCCACCAGTCCGTCGCCGTTCAGGTCGGCAAAGCGCGTCGTGGCCTCGTTCTTGAGCGCCACCCCGGCCGTCCCCGGCCACACGACCGGCGTGCTCCAGGTGGTCCGCGTGAACTTGTAGACCTTCCAGCCGCTCGCCGTGTCCTCGATCAGCTCGGCGCGCGCGTCGCCGTCCACGTCCTGCAGCTGCACCGCCGACAGCGGCTGGCTGTTCCCGGCCAGGCTCTGCAACCGCGTGAACGTCCCGTTCTGGTTCGTCAGATAGCGGTGGCCCGTCGATGAGACCTGCAACAGCTCGGCCGCGCCGTCGCCGTCCAGGTCCACCAGCGTCGTGCCGTTGCCGTTCAGGCGCCAGGTCCCGATCCCCGCGATCGCCTCGATGGCCGGCGCCCCGGGCGTCGCGTAGGTGAAGGCCAGCGGCGGCCAAGCGCCCGCGCCGCCCTTGCCGGTCGAGGTCACCCCTTTCAGGCGCGCCACCGACAACGTTTCGTCATAGCTGAGCTGATACGCCCGGCGCTCGACCCCCGCCGCGCTGATGCGGATCGTCGCCAGCCGCCGCGCGCTCACGACCAGGAACCCGGCGCGATAGCTGCGCACCACGTCCGCGCGCGCCTCGTACCCGAGGTCCGCCCGGTACCGGCCCCCCGGCCCCCACGCGATCCCGCTCAGGTAGACCTCGTTCTGATCGTGCGCGTACTCGTACGCGATCCGCTCGCCCATGAGGTTGACTTCGTCCTCGACCAGCCAGGCCACCGTGCGCGTCGGGTCCTTCTCCTGCCGCGCCGCCGCCGACATGCCGAACCGGTAATGAACCCCCTTGCCGTCGTCGACCTCGAAGCCGGCCCCGGACCGGCGCACGCGCACCGTCTGGCCCATCCCCTCCACCCGGTACTCGTCGCCGCCGATGGCGACCAGCCGGCCCGCGACCACGCCCGAGATCTCGAGCTCGTCGGCGTCGTTGAACTTGGGCACGCCGAAGCGCGTGCTGCGCTGGATGCGCGGCTGCGCCAGCGTCCAGCCGATGCCGAGCGGCCCGTTGCCCAGCGCGCCCGAGTAGCTCAACGCCAGCTTGGGCGCAAGCCCGCCGAGCCCGCCCGGCATCTCGATCGGCACCTCGTATTCGAGCTGGGCGTGGAACGGATCGACCGACGGCTCGTCGGCCAGCCCGCGGATCGAGCTCGGCCCCGACGGCACCTTGAGCCGCTCGGCGGTCACCGAGCCCGCGTCCGGCCGCCCCGCGGCCGCGAAGGCGCTCGTCGTCGTGACGGCCAGGCCCGCGAAGACGATCGCTGATGTCTTAAGGATGCGCATGCAATCCTCCAAGAGAAGAAGTCGAGCCTCGTTTAATCGATGATCACTCGATCGGTTGTCGCAGCGCCGCCGGGTCGTGCTGGACCGTCGCGTGGACGATATCGAAGCGGATGAGGACGTCCTTGACCGTCCGCATTCGCTCCTCCGTCCACCCCGGGCACTGGGTCGGGTTGCCAATGGCATCGTGGCTGCAGGTCCCCGTGTTCCTGGGGAACAGAAGGATGTAGTTGGCGTAAAGGCCTCTCCCGGTGAATGGCTGGGGCGACTCGTCGCGCGGTAGCGCCTGGAGCTGAATAAGGTCGTGGACCTCGGTCGGCGCCTGGACGAGCGCCATCGACGTGAAGAGGGCGGGGGACTGGAAGCTCGTGGGACCGATGCCGGTCACGAGGTTGGCCGCAGGCTGGAACCGCGTGCGCAGCACGCCGTCCGGTGCTGGACCGCAGGTGTTGTCGCGTCGGCAGAAGCCGGACTCGCAATCCTCGTTCTGAACGCAGATGCCGCTCGTGAAGCAGTCCTGACTGCCGAACGCGTTCTCCTGCAAGAGCATCAGGCTCGAGTCATTGGGACGAAGGCTGTTGTCATCGACCGTGACCGGCGTGATGCGCCAGATCCGCTCGGCGCACATGTTCTCCATCGGCTCCATCGGCCCCAGGGTGAAGCGGATGCCGTGCCCGAGGTACGC
>DASXRA010000497.1:0-8897 GCA_036506855.1 Jatrophihabitantaceae bacterium | reverse complement strand
TCCTCCCCCGAATCGTGGGATCCGGGCAGCTTCTCACTTGCGAGCGAATTGCGCCAGAGGGTACAGAGTGGCGGGGTGCGTCATATCAAGTGTGGGAACCAGAGCTTTATCTCCCGCTGGGCCGATTCGATCGAATCCGACCCGTGCACGATGTTCTGCACCACCGCCAGGCCCCAGTCCCGGCCGAGGTCGCCGCGGATCGTGCCGGGCAGTGCCGCGGTCGGGTCCGTTGCGCCGGCCAGCGACCGGAACCCCTCGACGATCCGCTGACCCTCGGCGACCATCGCGACGACCGGGCCGGACGACATGAACTGCACCAACGGCCCGTAGAACGGCTTGTGGACGTGCTCGGCGTAGTGCTCGGCCAGCAGTTCGGCGCTCGGCAACCGGATCTCGAGGGCGACCAGGCGGTAGCCCTTGGCCTCGACCCGACGGATCACCTCGCCGACGAGTCCCCGGGCCACGCCGTCGGGCTTGACCAGGACCAGCGTGCGTTCGCGTTCGGGCGTCGGGTCAGTCACGTCGCGCAGCGTATCCAAGCCGGGAATGGCGCTCCGTTCAGGAGATGAGCATGCGCGGCCCGCCGGGCGTGCCGACGAGGTCGTGGCGGATGTTGAGCAGGTAGAGCCAGACGCCGACGAACAGGACGCCGGCCACGAGGAACGCGTGCACCCACACGCCGACGGCGACGAACGGCACCTGCACCAGCGAGCCCACGGCGATGCCCCAACGACGTCGTTGCACGAAGGCGGCGCCGACCAGCACGGCGGCCAACCCGATCAGCAGCCCGGTCTTGAGGCCGCCCAGTCCGGTCGGCGTCTGCGCGATGGCCCGCGGCACGAGAAGCACGGCGAACGCCTCGAGCGCCAGCACCGCTGCGAGCGCGCCGCGGGTGGCCCGGTTGACCCGCACGCGGCGCTCGGCAATCTGCTCCTCCGTGGGCTGGGTCTCGGCCTCGGCCGGCTCGGTCATCCGGCCTGCCGCAGCATCGTCCGGGCCTCGCCGGCGGTGATCACCGAACCGGTCACGAGCACGCCGGCGCCCGAGAGCACGCCGTCGGGGCTCTCCTCGGCCAGTCGCACGGCCGTCTCGAGCGCGTCGTCCAGGCGCGGTTCGACGGTGACCCGTTCGGCCCCGAAGACCTCGACGGCCACGGCGGCCAACTGGTCGGCGGGATCGGCACGCGGCGAGCTGTTCTGGGTGATCACGATCTCGTCGAGCACCGGCTCGAGGACGCTGAGCATCGCGCGGGCGTCCTTGTCGGCGAGTACCCCGACGACGCCGACCAGGCGCCGGAAGTCGAACGCCTCGCCGACTGCGGCAACTGTCGCGGCCATGCCGTGGGGGTTGTGCGCCGCGTCGACCAGCACGGTCGGGGCAGCACGCACGGCCTCGAGGCGTCCCGGCGAGCGGACGGCGGCGAACACCTCGCGCACCGTCGCGACGTCGAGCGGGCCGGACGCCGCCCCCACGCCGAGCAGCGCCTCGACGGCCGCGAGTGCGAGCACCGCGTTCTGCGCCTGGTAGGCACCGTGCAGCGGCAGGAAGACCTCGTCGTACACACCGCCGAGTCCCTGCAGGTTCATCACCTGGCCGCCGACGGCAACCCGGCGATCGAGCACGCCGAACTCCAGTCCTTCGCGGGCCACGGACGCGCCGACATCGGCGGCCCGGCGCAGCAGTTCCGCCGCGGCGTCGGCAGGCTGGGCGGCCATGACCGCCGTGGCGTCGGGCTTGATGATGCCCGCCTTCTCCTTGGCAATCTCGCCGACCGTGTCGCCGAGCAACTGGGTGTGGTCGAGGTCGATCGGCGTCACGATCGCGACCTCGGCGTCGATGACGTTCGTGGCGTCCCACTCCCCGCCGAGGCCGACCTCGACGACGGCCACGTCGACCGGCGCGTCGGCGAAGATCGAGTACGCGAGGGCGACCATGACCTCGAAGAAGCTCAGGTTGATGTCGAACTGGCCGTCGACCAGGTCGAGGAACGGCACGAGCTCGCGGTAGGCCTCGACGAACGTCCGGGCGCTGACCGGCTCGCCGTCGACGACGATGCGCTCGGTGATCTCGGCAAGATGCGGGCTGGTGAACCGGCCCGTTCGCAGCCCGAAGGCGCGCACGAGATCGTCGACCATCCGGGCCGTGCTCGTCTTGCCGTTGGTGCCGGTCAGGTGGATCGACCGGAACGAGCGCTGCGGCTGGCCCAGTAGATCGACGAGTGCCTCGATGCGCTCCTTGGAGGGGCTCATCCGCCCCTCGCCCCACCGGCTCGTGATGTCGACCTCGGCCATGCGCAGGAGGTCGGCGTATCGCTTCGCTTCAGTCACCGCCACGGCGCCCGAGTCTACGGAGTTCGCTGCGGACGTCGTCCTGCGAGCGGCAGTTCCATGAGGATCTCGTCCGGGCCGACGCCGAGCGGGGACGGCGTGCGGCCGGTCATCCGGAAGCCGCGCGCCCGGTAGAACGCGGCGGCTCGCTCGTTGCCGTCGACGTAGTCCAGGCCCAGCCGGGGCGACCCGGCGGGCAGCGACTCGATGACGGCATCGAGCAGCGCAGACCCGGCACCGATGCCGTGCCGATCCGGCAGTACGTACAGCTTCCACAGATACGGCGCGCCGTCGCGCTCCCCCACAGATGCCATCCCGACGACGACGCCGTCGAGTTCTGCGACGAACACGCCGCCACGACCGATGCCGTCGCGTACCGCCTCGGCCGACCACCAGCGTTCGAGGCCCTGAGCGACGTACTCACGTCCGGCGAGCGGCTCGTAGGTAGCGGGCCAGGTCGCCACGCCGACCGCGCGGATCGCCTCGACGTCGGTCTCGACCGCCGGGCGCACGATCAGCGTCATGCGTCCGGCAGCGCGGTGAGCGCGGCGTCGATGCGCGCGATGTCGGAGTCGGCGGCGGCGAGCCGGTCGCGCACCTTGGCCACGACCGCGTCCGGCGCCTTGCCGGTGAAGGCCTCGTTGCCGAGCTTCGCGGCGTTGACGTCACGCTCCTTTCGCGCGGCGGCGAGCTCCTTGGCCAGCCGGGCCCGCTCGGCGGCGACGTCGATCGCCGCGGACAGGTCGAGCTCGACCGTGACACCGCCGGCCGTCATCAGCGACGCCGTGGGCGCGAAGTCCGAACCGGCGACGTCGAGCCGCACCAGCGACCGGATCTCGGCCTCGCCGGCCGACAGGCCGGACAGCCGGGCCGGGACGCGCTGTGACGGCTTCACCCCCTGGTCGGAGCGGAACCGCCGAACGTCCGTGACGACGGCCTGGATCGCGGCGACCGCTCGCTCGGCGCCGGCATCAGCACGCGACGGGTCGGCAACCGGCCACGGCGCGACGACGACCGACTCGCCACCGGTGAGCGACGTCCACAGCGCCTCGGTCACGAACGGCACCATCGGGTGGAGCAACCGCAGCAGCGCGTCGAAGACCTCGCCCAGGACGCGCCGCGTGGCCGGAGCGGTGTCGGACGCCAGCGAGATCTTGACCAGCTCGACGTACCAGTCGCACACCTCGTCCCACGCGAAGTGGTAGAGCAGGTCGGCGATCTTGGCGAACTCGTACCGCTCGTAGAGCGCGTCGACCTCGGTGATCACCGCCTGCAGGCGCGAGAGGATCCACCGGTCGGCGTCCGGCAATTCCGTCGGCAGCTCGCCCGACACGGTCGCGCCGTTCAGCAGCGCGAACCGCGTCGCGTTCCAGAGCTTGTTGCAGAAGTTGCGCGAACCCTGCACCCACTCCTCGCCCACCGGGACGTCGGTTCCGGGGTTGGCGCCACGGGCCATCGTGAAGCGGACGGCGTCGGCGCCGTAGGCGTCGATCCAGTCCAGCGGGTCGACGACGTTGCCCCTGGACTTCGACATCTTCTTGCCGCTCTGGTCACGGATCAGGCCGTGCAGTACGACGGTGCGGAACGGCACGTCGTCCATCGCGTACAGGCCGAACATCATCATTCGCACGACCCAGAAGAAGAGGATGTCGTAGCCGGTGACCAGGACGTCGTTCGGATAGAACCGCTTCAAGTCAGCCGTCTCGTCCGGCCAGCCCAGCGTCGAGAACGGGAACAGCGCGGACGAGAACCAGGTGTCGAGGACGTCCGGATCCTGCGTCCAGCCCGCGGGTGGCGCCTCGCCCGGGCCGAAGCACTCCATGTCGTCGTCCGGCGAGTACCACACCGGGATCCGGTGCCCCCACCACAGCTGGCGGCTGATGCACCAGTCGTGCATGTTGTCGACCCAGTCGAAATACCGCGCCGCGAGCGTCGGCGGCTCGATCGCGACCCGCCCGTCGCGCACCGCATCGGCCGCTGACTTGGCGAGCGTCTCGACGCGCACGAACCACTGCAGCGAGAGACGCGGCTCGATGACGGTGTTGCACCGCGAGCAGTGCCCGACGGCGTGGACGTACGGGCGCTTCTCGGACACGATGCGCCCCTCCTCGCGCAGCGCGCCGACCACCGCGGAGCGTGCCTCGAGGCGGTCCAGTCCCTGGAACGGGCCGGGTGCGGTGATGATCGCCCGCTCGTTCATGATCACCAGGCTGGGCAGGCCGTGCCGCCGCCCGATCTCGAAGTCGTTCGGATCGTGCGCCGGCGTCACCTTCACCGCGCCGGTGCCGAACGTCGGGTCGACGTGATCGTCGGCGACGATCGGGATGCGCCGGTTGGTCAGCGGCAGCGTCACGGTCTGTCCGACCAGATGCGCGTACCGGTCGTCGTCCGGGTGCACCGCGACGGCCGTGTCGCCGAGCATCGTCTCGGCGCGAGTTGTGGCCACGACGACCGACGCGTCGCCCTCTCCGTAGCGGATGGAGATCAGCTCGCCGTCGTCGTCGGAGTGGTCGACCTCGATGTCGCTCAGCGCGGTGAGGCAGCGCGGGCACCAGTTGATGATCCGCTCGGCGCGGTAGATGAGGTTGTCGTCGTAGAGCCGCTTGAAGATCGTCCGGACGGCTGCGGAGAGCCCCTCGTCCATGGTGAAGCGTTCGCGAGTCCAGTCGACGCCGTCGCCGAGGCGCCGCATCTGGCCGAGGATCTTGCCGCCGTACTCCTCCTTCCACGCCCACACCTTCGCCACGAACTCCTCGCGGGCGTAGTCGTGCTTGCTCTTGCCTTCGGTCTCGCCGATGTGCCGCTCGACGAGCGTCTGCGTTGAAATGCCGGCGTGATCCATGCCGGGCAGCCACAGCACCTCGAAGCCCTGCATCCGCCTACGGCGGATCAGCGCGTCCATCAACGTGTGGCCGAGTGCGTGGCCGATGTGCAGGCTGCCCGTGACGTTCGGCGGCGGCAGCACGATCGTGTACGGCGTCTTGTCGCTGTTGACGTCGGCCGTGAAGTAGCCGCGCTCGACCCACCGCTCGTACAGCGCACCCTCTACCTCCGCCGGTGCGTAACGGGTCGGCAGATTCGAAGCGATCTCGGGGCGGCTCTCGGTCACGAAAGCATGGTACGGACGGGCTGGGCGCCGGGTCGGGCGGTTATCGCGCGAGCCGGCCCGCGCGTCAGTCGTCGGGCTCGTCGGACGGGACGAGGACGAACGAGACGCGCACGCGGCGGGCGCCCGGCTGCTTCTTGTCCTCCACCCGACGGTGCTTGTCCAGCAGCTCGTCGAACGCGGCGACGAACTTCTCGGCCTCGTCCTCGGTCATCCATCGCGCGCCGCTGGCGACGGTGGTCAGCTCGCGCCACCTGTCGGCGGCCCGGTCGCGGGAGATCCAGCTGAGCACCTCGCGCCTGGTGCGGTCGAGCAGCCGCTGCGTCAGCGCGGCCTCAGCCACCGCCGACACCCGAGGCTCGGCGGACTCGATCCGCAGGCCCCGCCCGGCCGCCCGCCACGGACGCTGCCGCCCGTCGGCGACCGTGCCGGCCGGCTCGACGATTCCCCATTTCTGCAGCGCGCGCAGGTGATAACTCATCGCGCTCGGCGATAGCCCGGCGATCTCGGCGCATTCGGTGGCCGTCAGCTCGCGGCCGGCGAACAGCTCGTCGAGCACTGCTAGCCGGGCCGGATGGGCGAGTGCCTTGATCGCGCGCGGGTCGGTGAGCACGACCGGCTCGCGATCGCGTTTCACCGCCCGCTTCGGCTTCGCCACGGTCATACGGTACGGGATGCCCAACCCTTGACTCGACACGATGTGAAGTAATAACTTCACAATATTGTCTTTCACGTCTTCGCCGCTCCGGCGCAGCCGCGACCTGTGGATCGCCGTCGTCGCGCGCGCGGTCTCGCTGCTCGGCGACGAGGCCGCACTCGTCGCGCTGACGCTCAGGCTGCACGACGGCGGCGCGGGCGCGCGTGGTGGGTCGCTGTACTGTTCGTCGCCGGCGTGGCGTCGCTCGTGCTGCTGGCTCCGATCGCCGGCGCGCTCGTCGACCGGTACGACAGCCGAGTGCTGCTCGTGTGGTCCGGACTTGCCCAGACGGCGGCCTGTCTCGTGCTCGTGCAGGTGCACAGCGTCCCGCTCGTCCTCGCCCTGGTTGCCGTGCTCGGCGCCGGCCAGGCGGTGAACGGCGCGACCTGGCAGGCGCTGCTGCCGATCATCGACGGCGCGGATCAGCTCCCTGCGGCGATCGGAATGTCGCAGGCAGTCCGGACGGCGGCCGGGATCGCCGCCCCAGCGGTCGGCGGCGCGCTCACCGGTCTGTACGGCGCGCGCGTGCCGCTGCTGGTCGACGCCGCGACGTTCCTGATCGTCGCGCTCGCCGGCTTGGTGGTGCGCACCCGCCGTCACGTGGCGCAGGCGGCGAGGCCACGCGAGCGGCGCCGCGGCTACGGCGTCGTCCGGGACGACCCGGTCATCGCCGCGTTGCTGACGACGCTCGCCGTGTTCATCGTGCTCGGCGCGATGGTGAACGTGATCGAGGTCTACCTGGTGCGCGACACGTTGCACTCGACCGCGACCTGGTACGGCGTGCTGGGCGGCACCTGGGGAGCGGGCATGCTGCTCGGCTCTCTCGTCGGCGGGCGATGGAGCAGCCAGCTGGCGCTCGCGCGAGTCGTGCTCGCAAGCACGGTCGCGCTGTCACTGTCGATGCTCGGCTACACCGTGGCCCCGGGCGTCGCGTGGCTGCTACCGGTCGCCGTCGCGGGAGGTGCGGCCAATGGCCTGCTCAACCTGAGTAGCAGCGCGCTGACGATGATGCGGGCACCGGAGCACGCCCGGGGTCGCGTCTCGGCGGCGACGAACGGGATCGCGTCAGCCGCGATGATCGGTGCGTTCGTTCTCGGCGGTGTCCTCACAGCGTTCGCCGGCCCGCGGCAGATCTTCCTGATCGCCGGTCTGCTCGGCATGCTTGCCCCGCTGACGCTCGGCCGTTGGTTGCTCGGCGCGTGCCGGTCCGCCGGCGCGAGCACCGATCGTGTCCTGACGTCCACCTGAGTTTTGCCCTACCTTGGGCCCGTTGTCGTGGGAGACTCCTCCGGGTCGGAGGCAGCGAGGCCCGCGACACATCCAGAGGGAGGGCCAATGGGTAACGGCGACAGCGCGACCGTGGTCGTCGCAGCAGACCTTTCGCGGGTCTTCGGCGAGGGCGATACAGCGGTTGCCGCGCTTCGCGGCGTCAGCGTCGACATCCCGGTCGGCCGGATGACCGCCGTCATGGGGCCGTCCGGGTCAGGCAAGTCGACGCTCATGCACATCCTTGCCGGGCTCGACAAGCCGACGTCGGGCTCGGTCTACGTCGCGGGCACCGAGATCACCACGCTGGCCGACACTCCGCTGACCAGGCTGCGCAGGAAGCACATCGGGTTCATCTTCCAGTTCTTCAACTTGCTCCCGATGCTCAGCGCGCGCGAGAACATCCTGCTGCCGCTGACGATCGCCGGCGAGAAGCCGGATCCTGCCTGGTTCGACGATCTCGTCGAGCGGGTCGGCCTGACGGATCGGTTGCGGCATCGTCCGGCCGAGCTGTCCGGCGGGCAGCAGCAGCGAGTCGCGATCGCACGCGCTCTCGTCTCGCGGCCGACCGTGGTGTTCGCCGACGAGCCGACCGGCAACCTCGACTCGACGAGCAGTGGCGAGATCCTCGCCCTGATGCGCGGCTCGGTCGAGGCATACGGGCAGACCACCGTCATGGTCACGCACGACGCCACGGCGGCCTCGATGGCCGACCGCGTGCTTTTCCTCGACGACGGTCAGATCGTGCAGGAGCTGCCCCGCTCGAGCCCGCACGAGATCCTCGCCGCGATCGAGAACCTCAGCAGCCGATGATCAAGTTCGCACTGCGTGGCCTGCTCGGGCGCAAGCTGCGGTCCGTCCTCACCGCCCTCGGTGTCGTGCTCGGCGTAGCGCTCGTCGCCGGCACATACGTGCTCACCGACTCGATCTCGACCGCGGTCGACTCGATCTTCGAGCAGACGTACAAGAACACCGACGCCGCGATCACGGGCAAGTCCGCGTTCAACCTCGGCGGCAACAGCAGCTCGACGGCACCGTCGTTCGAGCAATCCCTGCTGGACAAGGTGACGGCGCTGCCCGAGGTCGGAGCCGCCACCGGTGTCGTTACCGGCGACGCACACCTGATCGGCAAGGACGGCAAGGCGATCGCGTTCGGCGGGGCGCCCAACCTGGGCTTCAGCGTCGATCCGTCCAAGCCGGAGCTCAACTCGCTCACGCTCGTGGCGGGCGCGTGGCCGAAGGCGGGCGACGTCGTCGTCGACAGGTCCACGGCGAGCAAGAAGCACCTTGCGGTCGGCCAGACGATCGGCGTCCAGTCCCGCGGACCGGTCGTGCGCCTGCGCATCTCCGGCCTGATCAAGTTCGGCTCGGTGTCGTCACTCGGCGGCGCGACGATCGGCGGATTCGACCTCCCTACCGCGCAGCAGTTGTTCGACAAGGAGGGCAAGCTCGACGAGATCTTCATCGCCGCGAAGGACGGCGTGGCGCCGCAGCAGTTGCT
>DASXRA010000496.1:0-1938 GCA_036506855.1 Jatrophihabitantaceae bacterium | reverse complement strand
GCCGTCCAGCTGCCCACAGCTGTGCGCCAGCTGACCCACGTTCTGACGCCAACGCACGAACCCATTCCCGTCGAACGCCACGACGTCGCCACCATTGCTCGTGACGAAGAACAGCCCATCAGCCGCCAGAATCTGGCTCGTGATCCGACCGGAGAGCGGCAACACGAACGCCCGGCCCAGCCCAGCCACCGCGATCGGCGTGTAACCCGCCCGGTTCGTCCCAGCGCCAAACGTCGTCCACGACGACGGCTGCGGCGGCGATGCCGCCCCACCCGATCCACTCCACCCAGCGATCAACGAAGCGACAGCCACGCACGCGACTGCGCCCCTCATAACCTCCCGAGTCACCGGGGGAAAGACTAGCCCGGCGCTCAGCCGAGGACACAGCTGCGCGAAACGAGGTCGGCCGGCGAGCACCTTGGCAATTCGTCAGGGTGAGAGCGTCCTATGATCGCCACGCATGCCGGCCAGCCGGAACGCACGGGAGGCGTCGGCCGAGCGGTCGTGGGACGTCGCGCTCCTCGTCGCCGCCGCGCAGGCGCCCAGGAACCGGCGTCCGATCGAGGTCGCGTTCGTCGCCACGGCAGCGATCGTGGCTGGACTGGCCGCGGTCGTCGCCAGGTCGGCGCCCGAGGTCGACGACGATGTCGGCCGAGCGTTGGACGCCGTCCTCGGGTGGGCGCCGTACTTCTGGCGCATCGTCTACGTGCTGGCGCTCGCGCTCGCCCTGGTCGTCGTCGTAGACGTCCTCCTCAGGCGCCGCTGGATCCTGGCCCGCGACATTCTGGTCGGGCTCGTCGTCGTCGTCACCACCGGCGTCCTCCTCGAGCGCGTCGTCACGGCGAAGTGGTCGCAGGCCGAAGCTCACGTGTTCTCCAATTGGGGCTTCCCCGAGCTGCGGCTCGCCGCGGCGGCGGCGATCGTCGCCGTCGCAGGGCCCGAGCTCGTCCGGCCGGTGCGCCTGCTGGCAGCCTGGCTGGTGGCGCTGGCTGCACTCGGGGGCATCGTCCTCGGCGTCGGCACGATGTCTCAGATCCTCGGAGCCCTCGCCGTGGGTCTCGGCACCGGGGCACTCGTGCGATTCATCTTCGGATCCACAGCGGGCATGCGGGCGGTCGAGCGCGTTCGCTCGGCGCTTGCCGGTCTCGGCGTCACGGTGGACGACCTGAGCATCTCGCAGCGACAGCGGATCGGCGCGACCGAGTTTGTCGGGCACGACCCGGACGGGAACCCGCTCAAGGTCCGAGTACTCGGCAGAGATGCGCAGGACACGCAACGGCTCGCGCGCCGCTGGCGACTGCTCGCCTACCGTGATCCGCCGAGAAGCGCACCGGTGGGTCGGCTCGAGCAGGTCGAGCACGAGGCAGTCGCGACGCTGATGGCTGCGCAGGCCGGGGTACGAGTCCCTGAGGTGGTCACCGTCGGCCTCACCCCGGAGGACGACGCGTTGGTTGTCGTCCGTCAGCCCGATGTCGAGCCGCTCGAGCGCTCGAGCCCCGACCAGGTCGGCGACGACGTTCTGGAGGACCTCTGGCGACAGGTCGATCGGCTTCATACGGCGGGCATCTCGCACGGCAGGCTGAACGCAAGCAATGTTCTGGTCGCCGACGGCAAGGCGATGCTGGTCGATCTGTCGGCGGCGACCCTCGGGGCCCCGGCGACCTCGCTCGACATGGACGCGGCCGAGCTCCTGGTGGCATGCACGGTGCTCGTCGGCCCCGGGCGGGCGCTGGACCGGGCAGTCGCCGTCGGCTGGACCGACGCGATTGCCCGCGCGTTGCCCTACCTCCAGCGCGCTGCCCTGACGCCGCATCTCCGGGACCTTGCGCGCGCCCACGAGGTTGACCTCAAGGAGCTGCGGAGCGCCGCGGCCGCCGCCACCGGCACCGAGGAGCCGGAGGTGGTCTCTCTGCACCGCATTCGGCCGAAAGACGTCCT
>DASXRA010000495.1:0-4435 GCA_036506855.1 Jatrophihabitantaceae bacterium | reverse complement strand
CGTCCTGGCAGAGGTTCTCCCACCAGCTCGGCGACGTGAGCCAGTCCTCGACGCAGGCCTGCACGATGTCGGCGAAGTGGTAGTTGTTCGCGCCGATCAGTACAGGCACCGCCTTGACGTTGTGCGTGGCGGCGAACTGCTGCAGCATCAGCGCCTGGCCGAGGTGGCCGGCGCCGTCGTTGTAGAAGTCCAGGCCAGGCTTGAAGTCGCTGCCGGACGAGAACGGCTGGGTGTACGTGCGCGCGCCCGAGCACGCGAGGTTCAGCCCGTTGACGCCGCCGCCGATGTAGACCTCGGCGGACTTCGACCGATGGCAGCCCGGGATCTGCTCCGCGGTGTTGCCGGCGTTGTCGTAGTACGCGGTCGGACCGAGCGCGTCGACCTCGCTCGAAGAGTTGTTGGTGTTGCCCGCCCAGCGGCCCGCCTCGCCGGAGATCGCGGAGTCGCCCAGGCTGACCACCCAGGGCGTCCCTACCCCGGGGCCGTCCGCCGCCGCGGGCGCGGCGACGGCAATCAGCGAGGCGACGGTGAGCGCGACAACGCCGACGCCCACGGCAACTCGACGGAACCCACCCAGTGCGCTCATCTTGGCCCCTCTCCGGCAAAACGGCATGAGCCCCGTTACCGGCGAGTATGACCGGACAGATCCGTCCGAACAAGACGCCTTAGCGGCCGGCTCGGCGCAGCGCGCTCGCGATGAGGCGGTCGACCAGCTCGGGGTAGTCGACGCCGGTCGCGGCCCAGGCGCGGGCGAACATCGAGATCGGCGTGAAGCCGGGCATGGTGTTCACCTCGTTCACGAGCACCGTCCCGTCCGGGCGGACGAAGAAGTCGACGCGGGCGAGGCCGGCACCGTCCAGGGCGGTGAACGCCCGGCAGGCAAGGTCGCGAACCTGTGTCGTGACGTCTGCGGGCAGCCTGGCCGGGATGTCGAACTCGCAGGCGTCGTCGATGTACTTCGCGTCGAAGTCGTACCAGTCGTGCCCGCGGACCAGGCGGATCTCGGCCAGCACGCTGGCGATCGGCCGGCCAGCGTCGTCCTCGATGACACCGCACTCGACCTCGCGCCCGATCACGGCCGCCTCGACGAGAACCTTGTCGTCGTGCGCGAGCGCCGTCTCGACGGCGGCGGCCAGGTCGGCCCAGCGCTTCACCTTGGTGATGCCGATACTCGATCCCGCGCGGGCCGGCTTGACGAACACCGGCAGGCCCAGGTGCTCCAGGTCGACGGCCGACACGTCGTCGCCTTGGCGCAGCACGGCGTACTCGCCGACCGGGATGCCGTCGGCCCGCAGCAGCTTCTTGCTGAACTCCTTGTCCATCGCGGCGGCACTGGCGAAGACGCCCGCGCCGACGTAGGGCACGCCGGCCATCTCGAGCAGGCCCTGGATCGTGCCGTCCTCGCCGAATTTCCCGTGCAGCACGGGAAACACGACGTCGACCGAGCCGAGTGCCTTGGCGCCCTCGCCGGGCTCGACGACGATCAGCGAGTTGGCGCCGGGGTCGCCGGACAGCATGACGGCTGTGCCGGACTCGACCTCGGGCAGTGTCGCGCCGGTGATCTGCAGCTTCTCCGGGTCGGCGGCGGTGAGCACCCAGCCGCCGCCTCGGGTGATGCCGACCGGCACGACGTCGTACCGGTCCGGGTCGAGCGCTGCCAGCACGCTGCCGGCCGACACCACCGACACCCCGTGCTCGCTGCTGCGCCCGCCGTAGACGACTGCGACCCGAATCTTCCGCTTAGGTTCCGGCATAGCGGCTGACCCTACCGAGCCGGTCAGATGCCCTCGCTCTTGATGGACCTGCTCATCAGCCCGTGCAGCATGTCGGCCGGGCTCAGCCGCCGGTAGCAGACCGCCTCGACCGATTCGGTGATCGGCACGTCGACGCCATGGCGGGCGGCCAGCTCGAGCACCGACCGGCACGACTTGACGCCCTCGGCCACCTGGCCGTGCATGGCCTGCTGGGCCTGCTCGAGCGTCTCACCGCGACCCAGCCGCTCGCCGAAGGACCGGTTGCGCGCGAGCGGCGACGAGCACGACGCGACCAGGTCGCCGAGGCCGGCCAGCCCGGCGAACGTCATCGGGTCAGCGCCCAGCGCGTGGCCGAGCCGCGCGGTCTCGGCCAGGCCGCGGGTGATCACCGACGCGAGGGTGTTGTCGCCGAAGCCCATGCCGGTGGCCATGCCGCAGGCCAGCGCGATCACGTTCTTGACCGCGCCCCCGAGCTCGCAGCCGACGACGTCGGTGTTCGTGTACGGGCGGAAGTACGGCGCGCTGCAGGCCTGCTGGACGAATCGGGCTCGTTCGAGGTCCGCGCACGCGACGACCGTTGCGGTCGGCTGCTCCTGCGCGATCTCGCGGGCGAGGTTCGGGCCGGACACGACCGCGATCCGGTCGAACGGGTGCGCGGCGACCTCGCTGATGACCTCGCTCATCCGCTTCGTGGTGCCCAGCTCCACGCCCTTCATGAGGCTCACCAGGGTCGCGTCGCCGGGCAGACTCGGGGCCCACATCGCGAGGTTGTCACGCAGCGTCTGCGACGGGACGGCGATCGCGACGAGCTCGGCGCCGTCGAGCGCTTTGGCATGGTCGTGCGTGGCACGCAATGCGAGCGGCAGCCCGAGGCCGGGCAGGTAGTCGACGTTCTCGTGCTCGGAGTTGATCTTGTCGGCGAGCTCGGGACGGCGCGCCCACAGCGTGACGTCACACCCGGCGTCGACGAGCACCTTGGCGAACGCGGTGCCCCACGACCCCGCGCCGAGGACAGCCGTCCGGACGGTGCTCATTGCTCGCCTCCGTTCCGCACCCAGCCTCCAGAGCTCGCTGGCGCTCGCTGCGATGCTCGCTCGCTGTCGGCTTCGACGCTCACGCCGCGTCCTGGGGTTGCTCGGCCTTGCCGGGGCGAACCGGGCGGACGTAGCGGTAGAACCCGCCGGTCGGGGCAGGCTCACCACGCAGCCCCGCGACGAGAGTGCGGACCTCGCCCATCATCACGTCGGTCATCGCGCGCAGGTTCTCAGCGGACGGACGGTCCCTGCCGGGCCCGCGGAACGCGCTGAGGTCGATCGGCTCGCCGGCGACGATGTGGTGCTCGCGCCGGGGCAGCAGCCGGATCCGCTTGTGGTAGAGGTCGACGACGTCCTGGACGCCCCACTGCCCGAGCGGGATCACCGGGACGTCCGGTGCCAGCAGGGCGAGCCGCGCGGCGCCTGTCCGAGCCGACATCGGCCACTGGTCGGGGTCGCGAGTCACGGTGCCTTCCGGATGCATGAGGATCACGCGTCCCTGGCGCAGCGAATCGACCGCGACGGTCAGTGAGGCACCTGCCTCCGCGGTGCCCCGGTTCACCGGGACGTGCCCCATCTGCCGCATCGCGTGACCGACGACCCGAACCCGGAAGATGCTGTCCTTGGCGAGGAATCGCGGAACCCGCCCGGCGTCGAGGATGTACCGGGCGACCAGCATCGGATCGACGTGCGAGATGTGGTTGACGATCACGATCGCCGGGCCGGCGGCCGGGATGCGCTCGAGATAGTGGTAGCGCAGCTTGGTGAGCACGCCGAACGGCGCATACAGCACGATCCACGTGAGCCGCCACCAGAAGCCCAGCCTCTCGCCGTGCCCGGGCTTGCGGCGCTTGTGCTGTCTCGGCACCCCGCTGTCCCCTCTCGCTCGCGCTTGCAGTCTGCCGCATCGACGCACGGCGGTCACTGACAGTCGAACGCGTGCGACGATGCCTGCATGCCTGCGACCGGTGCCGTGCGCTGGACGGTGCTCGTCCCGGTCAAGGCGCTCCCCCGGGCGAAGTCGCGCCTGGCCGGTTTCAGCCCGGACGCCGACGCGCACGCCAACCTGGTGCGCGCGATGCGCGAAGACACCATGCGCGCCGCCCGCGACGCCCCGAATGTCGCCCGGGTGCTGCGCATCGGCGACCGCCCGTCCGTCGAACACGATCTGGTGCAGGAGCGTCCCGGCCTCAACGCCGCCGTCGTCGAGGGCGCCCGGCACGCTCAGGCGCGCTGGCCGGATGCCGCTGTCGCCGCGCTGGTCGGCGATCTGCCCGCGCTGACCACTTCCGAGCTGGCGCAAGCGCTCGACGCCGCGGCCGGACATGGGCGCGCGTTCGTGGCAGATTCGGCCGGCACCGGCACGACGATGCTCACTGCCACGCAGGGCGCTGAGCTCGAGCCGGCATTCGGACCGGGCTCGGCCGAGCGGCATGCGAGCCGAGCCGTGCCGCTTCCCGCGGGCCCAGGCCTGCGCCAGGACGTCGACACGGAGTCCGACCTGCACGCCGCCGTGCTGCTCGGCGTCGGGCCGAGCACCCTCGCGGCGATCGCGGCGACATCGCCTGTCGTTCACCCAGACCGGGCATCATGAGCGTATGACCGTGTTCCCCGCCGGCCTCCGTCGCTCCGCTCCTCGCTGCGGTC
>DASXRA010000494.1:0-12406 GCA_036506855.1 Jatrophihabitantaceae bacterium | reverse complement strand
CGTGAGCACCGAGGTCCAGGTGCGGCTCGTCGAGGTCGACGGCGCGACCCGGCTCAGCTACGACGCGGAGGCCGTCGTCGGGGGCATGATCGGCGGTGTCGGGCAGCGGATGCTTGCCGGCGTCGGCAAGAAGATGGCCGGAGAGTTCTTCGCAGCTGTCGACGACGTTTTGAACGGCCGGGCCGAGGCGCCGGCGGCCGGGCCGGCGGCCGCAGAGCCCGGCGTGTTCGTGGCGCCGGCCAGGCCGTCGCCGTTCGGTGCCGGCTTCCTGCCTGGCGCGTTGGCGGGCGCCGCGATCGCGCTGGCAGGCGTGCTGGTGGGCGCGATTCTGGGACGGAGGAGGCGCTGATGCGGACGATGACCGTCGCGGCGGTGCAGGTCGCACCGTCGCCGGAACCGTTGAGCACGGACACGATCAAGGCCAACACCGAGCACGCGATCGATCTCGTGCGCGCCTGCCACGCGGCCACCGGCGCCGATCTGATCGTGCTGCCCGAGTCCGTCACGACCGGATTCACGACCGGTGTCGCGGCTGGGCAGTTGTGGCAGCTGACGCCTGAGACGCTGCTCGACCCGTTCGCCGCGGCGGCGCAGGAGCTACGCATCCACCTGGTGGTGGGCACCTACCAACGGGCGGCGCAGCCGGAGGTCGTGTTCAACACGGCGGCCGTGCTCGGCCCGACCGGCGACCTGCTCGGCGCCTACCGCAAGACACACCCGTTCGGCGGCGAGCGGGTCGACCGCGGCGGCTGGGTCACACCCGGCGACGACGTGCTCGTGGTCGACACCGAACTGGGCAAGATCGGTGTGATCATCTGCTTCGACGGCGACTACCCAGAGCTGTCGCGGATCACCGCGATCAAGGGCGCCGAGATCATCTGCCGGCCGTCCGCGTTGCTGCGCTCGGCCGATCTCTGGGAGCTGACCAACCGCGCCCGCGCGTACGACAACCACGTGTACGTCATCGGCGCGAACGCGACCGGGGTCGATCCCGCCGGTGTCATCTACTTCGGTAACTCGATGGTCGTCACGCCGATAGCGGAGGTTGTGGCGCGGGCGGCGTCGCACGAGTGCTGGGTCTCGGCACGGCTCGACCCGGCGACCGCTATGGCGTCGCTGACCCCGGGCTCGTCGGTCCCGCAGTCGTTTGACCATCTCGCCGACCGCAACCTCACGCTGATCCGCAAGCACGCCGACACGCTGCTCGGCGAGGCCCGCTCGCCGTTCCACCACGGCGGCAAGCCGAACGACGTCGTCGGTTGATGGTCAGCGTCCGGGAGCCGCGCGACGAAGAGCGCGAGCGGATCATCGCGATCCTCGTCGAGCGCTGGGGTGCGCCGATCGTGGTGTCGCGCGGGGTGCGTCACGACATGCGGGAGCTGCCTACCCTCGTCGCCGACGAGGACGGCGAGATCGCCGGAGTGCTGACCTACAACCCCAGCGAACGCGAGGCCGAGGTGGTGTCGATCGATGCGCTACGGCAGAACCGCGGCATCGGTACGGCGCTGCTCGACGCGGTCGTCGACGTGGCACTCGCCAGCGGCTGGCGGCGGTTGTGGCTCATCACGACCAACGACAACACCGCGGCGCTCCGGTTCTACCAGCGCCGCGGCTGGGATCTGGTCGCCGTACATCGCGGTGCCGTCGACGAGTCGCGCCGGCTCAAGCCGGAGATTCCGCAGACCGGCGACGACGACATCCCGATCAAGCACGAGCTCGAGCTAGAACTCGTGCTGTAGCGAGGCGGTCAGCGCCCGGTGGCCCGCCGGCGTGAGCCGGACGGCCCGGCCCGAGCCGATGCGCTCGATCCAGCGGGTGGCGAAGAAGCGCTCGCACATCGCCGCGGCGGCGGCACCGGCGAGGTGTGGACGCCGCTCCGTCCAGTCCAGGCAGGGCCGGGCGAACGGGCGCCGAAGGGCCCGCGCGACGTCCAGGTCGACGCCCATGTCGGCCAGCCATTCCAGCCCGGCGGGCGTCACCAGCCAGCCGTCGTCGCGGCGCAGCAGCCCGCGTTCGGTCATCGCATCCGCGAGGCCGACGCCCAGCGTGCCGGCCAGGTGGTCGTAGCAGGTCCGCGCCCGGGCCATGGCGGCCCCGGCTGACGCCGCGCGCAGCGACCGTGGCGCGGCCGGCTGCGCAGCCGCGTGCGCCGAGATGTACTCGATGAGTTCGGCGACCTGCGCGTCGGCGAGGCGCACGTAGCGGTGCCTGCCCTGGTGCTCGTGCACGAGGAGCCCAGCCGCCACCAGCCGGTCGAGGTGCTCGCTGGCAGTCGATCGCGCGACCCCCGCATGCCGGGCGAGTTCGCCGCTCGTCCAGGCACGCCCGTCCAGCAGCGCGAGGCAGAACGACGCGCGCGTGCGGTCGGCCAGCACGGCCGCGAGCGCGGCGAGATCGGGGGAGGCGTCGACGGTGGTTGTCACGGCTTCCACTATGCGCGCCGGACCGTTCGGCGAGGGCCGAACAGTCCGCCGCCCACGATCGACGTCATGACGCAGACGCTCCCGACCGAGCACGTGACGATTGCGCCCAGCATCTTGTACTTCGGTACCCCGGTGGTGCTGATCAGCACCGAGAACGCCGACGGCACGCCGAACCTCGCGCCTATGTCGTCCGGTTGGGCGCTCGGCGACGTGTTCGTCCTCGGCATCGGCGCGAACGGGCACACCGCGCACAACCTGCGCGAACGGCCGGATCTGGTGCTCAACTTCCCGGCCCCGGAGATGTGGCAGGCCGTCGAGAGCCTCGCCTTGCTGACCGGCGCGAACCCGGTCCCGGACGGCAAGCCGGCGAACTGCCGGTACGAGAAGGACAAGTTCGGCGCGGCCGGGCTGCACCCGCTTGCGTCCGAGCTCGTGCGGCCGCCGCGGGTCGCCGAGTGCCCGGTGCAGATCGAGGCGCGCGTCGCCGACCTGCGGCTCGACAGCGCGGACAGCTTCGTCATCGTCGAGGCCACGACGTTACGGGTGCACGCCGATCGGCGGCTCGTCATCGACGGCACCTCCTATGTCGACACGCAGGCGTGGAGCCCGCTCGTCTACAACTTCCGCCACTACTTCGGGCTGGGCCCGCGACTGGGCAAGGCGCGCCGGGCCGAGTACTGATCTTCGGCGGTCGCTTTCGGCAGGACTCGCCGACGAGTTAGGCGCAGGCGGCCAGTTGACTCGACAACATGACGCGTCGGCTCCGGATCGGTATCGACACCGGCGGGACGTTCACCGACGTCGTCGCCTTCGACGAGCAGACCGGCGAGCTGACGACCACCAAGACGCCCTCGACGCCGGACGATCCGGCCGAGGGCTTCATGGCCGGCGTCGAGAAGGTGCTCGGCCTGCTCGCCGCCGACGCGTCCGCGATCGGGGCGATCAGCCACGGCACGACGGTCGCCACCAACCAATTGCTGCAGGGCAAGGTCGGCCGGCTGGGCTTCATCACGACCGAGGGGTACGAGTTCGTCCTCGAGATCGCCCGCCAGTCCGTCCCGGACGGGTACGGCAACAGCTACTTCTGGGTGAAGCCCGACCGCATCGTCCCTGCCGATCTCCTCCGGACCGTCGGCGGGCGGCTGGACTACACCGGCGCCGAGATCAGGCCGTTCGACGAGCCGAGCGCGGTCGCCGCCGCCCGTTTCTTGCGCACCGCCGGCGTGACCGCGATCGGGATCTGCCTGCTGCACTCCTACGCCGACCCGGCTCATGAGGTCCGCATGCGCGAGATCCTGCACCGCGAGCACCCGGACGCGATCGTGTCGATCTCCTCGGAGGTGCTTCGCGAGTACCGCGAGTACGAACGGTCGATGACGACGCTGGTCGACGCGGCGGTCAAGCCGCTCGTGTCCCGCTACGTGGCGACGATCCGGCAGCGGCTCGACGCGCTTGCCCCGGGTGTTCCGTTCTACGTGATGAAGTCCAACGGCGGCGTGCTGTCGGCCGACGAGGTGGTGCACCAGCCGATCACCACGGTGCTGTCCGGGCCGGCGGCTGGTGCGCTCGGCGCAGCGCTCATCGCCCGCCGGGCAGGTTTCGCGCGCGTGCTCACCTGCGACGGCGGCGGTACGTCGACGGACGTGTCGGTCGTCCTCGACGGCGAGCCGACGCTGACCACCGAGGGCTCGGTCGGCGGCTACCCGTCGAAGATCCCGATGATCGACGTCGTCACGGTCGGCGCCGGGGGAGGCTCGATCGCCTGGCTCTCACCTGAAGGCACCCTCAAGGTCGGCCCGCGCTCGGCTGGCGCCGACCCCGGGCCACTGTGTTACGGGTTCGGCGGCGCGGACGTCACTGTCACCGACGCGCACCTCGTGCTGGGCCGCATCCCGCCGCACCTGCTCGGCGGCGAGATCGCGCTCGACGCCGACCTGGCCCGTCGCGGGGTCGACGCGCTGGCCGGCGAGCTCGGCCTGTCTCGCGAGGCGTGCGCCGCCGGAGTGCTGGAGATCTCAGCATGGAACCAGGCCAACGCGCTGCGCCAGATCACGGTCAAGCGCGGCCTGGACGTGCGTGACTTCCCGCTCGTCACGTTCGGCGGATCGGGTTCGCTGCTGCTTTGCCGGCTGATGGACGTGCTGGGCCTGCCGTCGGCGCTCGTGCCGCCCAACCCCGGCAATCTCTCGGCGTTCGGCCTGCTGACGGTCGACGTCAAGAACGACTACGTGCGCACCGCGGTGACCCGGCACGGCGACCTGGACGTGAGCGCTGTCGAGTCGATCTTCGCGTCGCTCCGCGAGCAGGCGGCGGCCGCGCTCGACCGCGAGGGCTTCCCGCGCGAGCAGCACCGCTACGTGCGCACGGCGGACCTGCGCTACTTCGGGCAGGCGTTCGAGGTCCGCGTGCCGCTGCCGGACACCCCCCTGGACAAGGCCGCCGCGAACGACGTCGCGGGCGCGTTCCACGACGCGCACCGTGCGCTGTACGGCTACGACTTCGCGGAGGACGCGCGCCAGCAGGTCGAGTGGGTGAACCTGCGCGTCTCGGGCATCGGACCGATCACCCGTCCGGAGCTGCGCGAACTGCCGGCGCGTCCCGGGACGGCCGAGGTTGCGCGTACCGGCACGCGGCCGGTGTGCTTCGACGGCGAAAGCTATGTCGACACGGCGATTTACTGGCGTCCCGATCTGGCGACAGGCGACCAGATCGCCGGGCCGGCCGTCGTCGAGGAGTTCGGCGCGACCATTCCGCTGCATCCCGGCTTCCACGCCCGCGTCGACCCCCTCGGCAACCTGGTGATAACGCGATGAGAGATGACGAAAGGGCCAAGGCGAGCGAGCCGAAGGCAACCCCCGACGCGATGAGCGCTCGCGCGATGACTTATCCCGCCCTGCGCGGATCCGCGTCCGCACCACTCGCTGCGCTCGGGCGCACCCGCGGCTCCGCTCCGCACCGGCGGCGCGGGCCGCGCCGCGGCGGCGGGGCTCTTCGCGCAAGCGCTCATCGCGGTGGGAGAAAATCGTGAACAACCTGCGCAACGGCGCATCAATCGACCCAGTTCTGCTGGAGATCGTGCAGGGCAGCCTGGCGTCGATCGAGATGGAGGTCGAGACCGCGATCGCGCGGACGTCGCGCTCGCCGATGATCCGCGACGCGCACGACTTCCGGGCCGGCATCCACGACCGGTTGCTGCGCAAGCTGACCGGACGCTCGTACAGCGCGCTGGTGCATCCGGTGGCCCGCGACTTCCCGCTCGACACGATGCGGCCGGGCGACGTGTTCTTCCATAACGACGTGTACCGGTCCGAGGGCGGGATCGGCCACCTGCCGGATCTGTGCGTGACGGTGCCGGTGTTCTGTGCTGACCGCGACGGCCGTGCCGTCGTGGCGTTCGTGCAGGCGTTCGGCCACCACGACGACATCGGCGGATCCGTCCCGGGCTCGATGCCCAGCCACGCGACCAGCGTCTTCGAAGAGGGCCTGATGGTGCCGCCGATCAAGTTGTGGGACGCCGGGGTGCCCAACCGCGCCGCGCTGACGATCATGACTCGCAATTCGCGAATGCCGGAGTCGCTCGCGGCCGACCTGGACGCCGAGTGCGCCGCGTGCGTGATGGGCGCGCGCCGGCTCGGCGAGTTGTTCGACCGGTACGGACGGCGGACCGTCGAGGACTGCTTCGACGCGATCTTGGATTCCACGGCGCGGACGTTCCGACGAGAGATCCTCACCCGCATCCCGGCCGGCACGTGGACCTGGGAGGACTACGCCGAGCACGACGGCGTCGACCCGCCGCGACTGCATGCGCAGCGGATCACCTTGACCAAGATCGACGAGCCTGAGCCGAAGCTGATCGTCGACTTCACCGGCACCGGCCCGCAGGCCAAGGGTCCGATCAACCACTGCGGCGATTTCGCAGACGGCAACTTCCTCAAGAAGTGGCTCGCGCCGGTCTTGCGCAACCTGGCCGAGACGCCCGAGCGGATGGCCGAACTCGACGTCAACGAAGGCGTCGTGCCGCTGATCGAGATGCGCTTCCCGCCGCCCGGCACGCTGCTCACGCCGGTGTTCCCGGCGCCCACCAACGCGCGCACGTTCGTGATCCTGCGCCTGCTCGGCGTCCTTGCCGGGGTGCTGGCCAAGGCCGTCGACGGGCGGATGCCCGCCGACCAGGAGACCATCCGGTACACCGGCGTCTACGGCGAGGACCGCGACGGCCAGCCCTACCTGATGCGCGAGGTGCTCGGCGGCGGATCGGGCGGGCGGTACTACGCCGACGGCGAGGACACCATCCACGTCGTGCCGGACTCGCGCAACCTGCCCACCGAGTTCACCGAGTCGCGATTCCCGTTCCTGGTCGAGCGGCTGGGCCTGGCCGTCGACTCCGGCGGTCCCGGGGAGTTCCGCGGCGGGCTGGGGTACGAGAAGCACATCCGGATGCTGTCCGACGGGCACTTCATGTCGATCGCCGACCGGTCGATCCTCGCCTGCTGGGGGGTGAAGGGCGGTCGGGCCGGGCGCCCATTCAGCGTCGTGATCGACCCCGGCGGGCCGAACGAGCGCGCCGTGGACGCGCTGGCCGACGCCGAGTTCGTCCGCGCCGGCGAGGTGATCCGCATCCGCACCACGGGTGGCGGAGGCTGGGGCGACCCGCTCGAGCGCGACCCGGCCGCGGTGCTGCGCGACGTGCGCTGGGGCAAGGTCTCAGCGGCGGCGGCGCGCGATGACTACGGCGTCGTGATCGCAGCCGGAACCGTCGACAAGGCCGCGACGGCGCGCGAGCGGGCCGCGATGCGCCTCGCTCGTCCGGAGCGGGAACCGTTCTTCGACCGCGGCCCCGGTTACGCGCGCCTGTCCGGACAGCCCTACGCCGACTGCGACTGGCTGGACGAGCCGCCCGCGACGACCGAGCGCCACAGCTCGGCGTAGCGCGGGCCGTCTACACCGAGGGCGACGTCGACCAGCGCCGGGGCTGCACCCTGCGCCCCCGCGCGCTGCGCGTCGTGGTCGAGGTCGGCGGTCCAGGTGCGCTGGTCGACGACCGTCTGCCCGCGCGTCCAGGTCCCGGTCAGCTCGACGTGTACCGGCAGGCGTTCGGTGCGCAGCCCGGCCGGATCGGCCACCGCGCACACCGCGCCGGCGTCGCCGATCGTGGCTGTGTCGGTGCGGTAGCGGGCGAGCGAGAACTGGAGCAGCTGACCGGCGAGGCGGGCTCCGGCGTCATCGCTCGCCGCGAGCAAAGTCGCCTGCTCGCTGGACATGACCGGGCCGTAGAACACGTCCAGGCCGTACATCGTCATCGGTATGCCAGCGGCGGCGTCCAGGACGATCGCGGCCGCCTCCGGGTCGTGCCAGACGTTGAACTCGGCCGCTGCCGTCGCGTTCCCGCGAATGGCCGCTCCGCCCATGAACACGATCCGCTCGATACCAGCGGCAACGCGCGGGTGGGCGCGCAGCAGCAAGGCGATGTTCGTCAGCGGCGCGAGCGTCACCAGCGTGATCGGCTGCTCCGCACCGAGCAGCTCGTCGCGGAGCAGGTCGACGGCGTCGCGCGGATCGGCCCTGGTCGGAGGCGCGGGCCAGTGCAGGTCGCCCATCCCGTCCTCGCCGTGGACGTGCCGGGCCGGTCGCGCAGGTTCGAGCAGCGGGCGGTCGGCACCGCGGGCCACGGGCACGTCGGCGGCCCCGGCCGCGTGAAGAACGGTGAGCGTGTTCGTGACGACCCGGTCGACGGCCGCGTTGCCGGCCACGCAGGTCACCGCCCGGAGGTCGAGGCCGGGATGGCGTGCTGCGAAGAGCAGCGCCAGGGCGTCGTCGACGCCGGTGTCGACGTCGAGAATTACCGGAGTTGCCACTACAGCACGGTGAAGAGCGTGAGCTGGACGCCCTCGGGCGGGTCGAGCCGCACGTTGCGGTGGTTCCACGGCGTGACGACCGGGCCGGCGACGATCGACGCCCCGGCCGCGGCGAGCCGCTGCGACGTCTCCGCCGAGTCGGCCACCTCGAGAGCGAGACGCACCGGCCCGGCGACTCGGCGGCCGACCTCGACGTCGTCGATGAGCGCCGCCTGCGGCCCGTTGACGAGCTCGATCGTGGCCTGGCCCGCTGCAAGCACCACCACGTGCGCGTCGCCGTCGGTGAACGCCTCGACCTCAGGCAGGCCGAGGACGTCGCGGTAGAACGTCACCGCGGCGTCGTAGTCGTCGACGGTCAGCGCGACGCGCAGTTCGCGCACCGGCGAGTCAGGTGTGGTCATGGCCGCCGAAGTTACCGGGTTACAGTGCGCGCATGGCGAGCCACCATGTCGCACAGGTCAATGCATCGCTGCCGCGCGAGCCGCTCGACTCGCAACGGCTGGCCGACTTCGTGGCGGCGCTCGATCCGGTGAACGCCGTCGGCGAAGCGGCGCCCGGCTTCGTCTGGCGGCTGCAGACCGAGGACGGCAACGCCACCGCGGTCCGCTTCCTCGACGACAACCGGATCATCGTCAACCTCACGGTGTGGGAGTCGATCGAGGCGCTCGGCGAGTTCGCGTTCCGAAACCCGGCGCACCTAGAGGTACTGCGCCGGCGTCGGCACTGGTTCGTGCCGCCGACGCAGGCAATGACCGCCCTGTGGTGGATCCCGTCCGGGACGCTGCCCACTGTCGCCGATGCGGAGCAGCGGCTGCTGCACCTGCGCGAGCACGGCCCGTCGCCGTATGCGTTCACGTTCCGCGATCCGTTCGCCGCCCCGGACGCGGCAGCCGCGCCGACCGCGGACGAGAGCTGGTTCTGCCCAGCGTGAGCGGGACGGCCATGACCGACGGCGGCCCGCTCGACGGCATCGTCGTGGTCGATCTCTCCCGGGCGCTCGCCGGCCCGCACGCCGCGATGATGCTCGGCGATCTGGGTGCCCGGGTGATCAAGGTCGAGGCCCCCGGCAAGGGAGACGACACCCGTGCCTGGGGCCCGCCGTTCGTCACGCCGGCCGAGGGCGACCGCGAGTCCACGTACTTCCTGTCCTGCAACCGGAACAAGGAGTCGATCACCCTCGACCTGAAGAGCGAGGACGGCGCGCGGACGCTCGGCCGCCTCGTCCGGCACGCCGACGTCCTGGTCGAGAACTTCCGCACCGGCGTGCTCGACCGGCTCGGGTACGGCATGCCGCGGCTGACCGAGCTCAACCCGAGGCTGGTCGTGCTCTCGATCACCGGCTTCGGCCACGACGGCCCCGAGGGCGGGCGCGCCGGGTACGACCAGATCGCCCAGGGCGAGGCGGGCATCATGTCGGTCACCGGACCGCTCGGCGGCGACCCGACGCGGGTGGGCGTGCCGATCGGCGACCTGCTCGCCGGCATGTACGGCGCCTACGGCGTGGTGGCGGCGCTGCACGATCGCGAGCGCACCGGGCACGGCCAGATCGTCCGCACCTCGCTGCTGGCCGCGCTCGTGGGCGTCCACGCGTTCCAGGGCACGATGTACACCGTCGGCGGCGTCGTGCCGCAGACGACGGGGGCGCATCATCCGTCCATCTGCCCGTACGGGCTGTTCCACTGCGCGGACGGCGTCGTACAGATCGCGGTCGGCAGCGAGAGCCTCTGGCGGGCGTTCGCGCCGGCGTTCGGCCTGGATCGCCCGCAGTGGGCGACCAATCCCGAACGGGTGGCCGACCGCGATGCGGTGGGGGCCGCGATCGACGCAGCGTTCGCGCCGTACGAGCGCGCCGAGCTGATGGCCAAGCTCGCCGAGCTCGGCATCCCGGCCGGCCAGGTGCGCTCGATCGACGAGGTGTATGCCTGGGAGCAGACCCAGTCGCAGGGCCTGCTCGTCGACGTCGACCATTCGACGCTCGGCGCGATCACGCTGCCCGGGCCGCCGCTGCGCTTCGAGTCCGGGGGCCGCGTGCGGCACGCCGCGCCGCCGGTGCTCGGCGAGCACAACGAGTCGGTCCGCGCCTGGCTTGATGGGTTCGACGCATCTGATGCCGGGCGATAAGCGCCAATGCCGAGCCGCGGCTTGGGCGATTAGCGCCCATGCCGCCGGGCTCGCCGCGTTCGTAGAGTCGGCGACATGCGGGCGGTGATCGCGCTGGGCGGGAACGCGATGACCGCCCGCGACGGCAGCGCCCGGCCGGACGATCAGCGGCTGGCCGTCGAAGCGGCGATGCTGCACGTTGCAGCGATCGTCGCGTCCGGGCACCAGGTCGTGCTGACTCACGGGAACGGGCCGCAGGTCGGCAACCTGCTCGTCAAGAACGAGATGGCGGCCGCGGTCGTCCCACCGGTGCCGCTGGACTGGTGCGGCGCCCAGACGCAAGGCACCATCGGCGCCCTCATTCTGAACGCGCTCGGCCGGGCTCTCACCGCTCGCGGGCTCACTCCGCGAGTCGCCGCGCTCGTGTCCCGCACGCTGGTCGACGCCGACGACCCGGGATTCGCGCATCCGTCCAAGCCGATCGGCCGCTACCTGCCGCAGGCCGAAGCGGCGGCCATGATGGAGCACGGCCAGATCTGGGAGGACCGTGGTGCGCGCGGCTGGCGGCGCGTCGTCGCCTCGCCGCTGCCACGCGAATGCCTCGATCAGGACGCGGCGCTGGTCCTGCTCGAGGCCGGCTACGTCGTCACGTGCGCCGGTGGCGGCGGGATCCCTGTCATCGCCGACGGCGCCGGGAGCTATTGCGGCGTGGAGGCGGTGATCGACAAGGACCTGACGGCGGCTCTGCTCGCTGACGGACTGCATGCCGACGCGCTGATCATGGCCACTGATGTCGAGTCAGCGGTACTCGGCTGGGGCACGCCTGAAGCCCGGCCGCTCGGCGCCGTGAGCGTCGAGGAGTTGCGCGGCTACGCGGCCAGGGGTGAGTTCGCGAGTGGGAGCATGGGGCCCAAGGTCGAGGCAGCGTGCCAGTTCGCCGAGTCCGGGCGCGGATTCGCGGTCATCGCCTCGCTGGAGCGCATCGAAGAGGCGCTCGCCGGCACGTCCGGCACCGTCGTCACCGCAACCGAGGAGTGAGTTCGTGCCAGAGCCGATCGAGGTCCGCAAGGTGCCGCTGCACAGCGTCTCCGACGCCAGCGAGCTGGCGAAGCTGATCGACGACGGCGTGCTGGACGCCGATCGCGTAGTAGCGGTGGTCGGCAAGACCGAGGGCAACGGCGGGGTCAACGACTACACGCGGATCATCGCCGATCGCGCGTTCCGCGAGGTGCTCGTCGATCGCGGGACCCGAGATGCGGCGGCGGTCAAGCAGATCCCGATCGTGTGGTCCGGGGGCACCGACGGTGTGATCTCACCGCACGCGACGATCTTCGCGACGTTGCCGGCCGACCGGTCGATCGGGAACACCGACGAACCCCGGCTGACGGTCGGCTTCGCGATGAGCGAGCAGCTGCTGCCGGAGGACATCGGCCGCACGGCGATGATCACCAAGGTGGCCGTGGCGGTCCGCGACGCCATGCACGGCGCCGGCATCACGGACCCGGCCGACGTGCACTACGTCCAGACCAAGACTCCCTTGCTGACCATCGACACCATCCGCGACGCGAAGAGCCGCGGGCACACCGTGTTCACCGAGGACACGCTCACCTCGATGGACGTCTCCAACGGCACCACGGCGCTGGGCATTGCCGTGGCACTGGGCGAGATCGAGATGCCAAGTGACGAGGACGTACTGCGCGACCGCTCGCTGTTTTCGTCGGTCGCATCGTGCTCGTCTGGCGTCGAGCTCGACCGGGCGCAAGTCGTCGTCGTGGGAAATGCGCGCGGAGTGGGCGGTCGCTACCGGGTCGGGCACAGCGTCATGACCGACGCCCTGGACGCCGACGGGATCTGGGCCGCGATCCGCGGCGCAGGCCTCGATCTGCCCGAGCGACCGCACCCGTCGGATCTCGACGGGCGGCTTGTGAACGTCTTCATCAAGTGCGAGGCCAGCCAGGACGGGCGGGTGCGCGGGAGGCGCAACGCCATGCTCGACGACTCCGACGTCCACTGGCACCGCCAGATCAA